>CACYDX010000248.1 GCA_902773255.1 Oscillospiraceae bacterium | reverse complement strand
GGAAGAGATCAGCATCCCCGCAACCCGCGTTGCCGCTTTCAAGGCCGGCAAGGCTCTCAAGGATGCAGTTGCAAAGTAATTTCTTCTGAGAAAGATAAAAAGGAGCCGCAGGCGCGGCTCTTTTTTATTAGTGCAAGCTGAGTTATATTGGTGGAACATATCATGAGATTAGATAAATTCCTAAAGGTATCAAGGATAATAAAACGCCGGACTCTTGCAAATGAAGCCTGCGATGCCGGCAAGGTATATGTGAACGGAAAACCGGTAAAAGCAGGATTTCAGCTTAAGATAGGGGACATAGTGGAGTTGCATCTTGCTCAGAGAACGGTGAGGGTTGAAGTGCTCGCCTTGGATGAGAGCGCAGGAAAGGCCGAGGCGGCCGCAATGTACAGGGAACTTCGCGGTTAAGGAAAATAAAAATGATTGCAGATACAGAAATCAGGGTAGGTGAGCTTACTGTTGAAAACCGCATCGTTATGCCGCCTATGCATACCGGAAAAGCTTTACGCGGTCATGTTACGGACGATATGGTGAGCTATTACAGGGACAGGGCAGTATTCAGCAGACCCGGGATCATAATCACTGAGCACAGCTACATTGCAGAGAACGGGAGAGCCTCTGAAACGCAGCTGTCGATTGCTTCGGATGAGATGATCACGGAGCACCGCAGGCTTACTGATGCTATCCACGAAGGAAACAGCCTTGCTTTTGTTCAGCTTAACCATGCCGGAAGCAATGGAATAGATGAGCCGGTTTCGGCAAGCGATATTTGCAGCCCAAGGAGAGAATCCTTCTGCGAGGTAAAGCCGCTTACAACGGAGGAGATCCGAACTCTTGTTCATAAATATGCTGAAGCAGCAGTCCGTGCATTAAAGGCAGGATATGACGGGATTGAGATACACTGTGCCCATGGCTATCTGCTCAACCAGTTCTATTCACCGCTTACAAATAAGCGTGATGATGAATATGGCGGCAGTCTTGAAAACAGATGCCGTTTCCTTGTGGAGACCATTGGGGCTGTAAGAGCAGCGTCAGGGGATCAGATTCCGCTTGCAGTCCGCCTCGGAGGCTGTGACTATATGCCGGAAGGTTCAACAGAGGAAGACGCTGTAAAGGCTTCCCTTCTGCTTGAGAGAACAGGAGTTGATCTTTTGGACATCTCGGGCGGCATGTGCGGATTCATAGTAAAAGGCCTGCCTGAGCCGGGATACTTTGCTTCCATGTCAGGGAAGATAAAGAAAGCTGTTTCCATTCCCGTGCTGATGACAGGCGGAGTGAAGACCGCTGCTGAAGCAGAGAAACTTCTCACAGCCGGGAAAGCAGATTTAATAGGCATCGGGCGCGCGCTGTTTAAAGATGCGCATTGTCTGGAAAGATAGATTACTGCAGTTGATATTTGACAGTAATAATCAGGAATCGAGGAATAAAAATGAGTAAACGTGTTCTTATCGGATTTGCGGCATTTATTGTTATTATGATAGTGGATAAGCTGATAATGCCGATCCCTGACCTGGTCGCGCTCATTCTTGAGGCGATATGTGTAGTGCTGATAGTAACTGGTGCGATTAAGGCAAGAAAAGCTGGTTTTACTACAGAAAAAGATCCGCGTGCGACGGTCGACTATGATCCCGAAAAGCAGGAGCCGGTTATCCGTTCTTCAATATGTACCGGCGAGAAGGCTGCAGGCTTCAAGGATAAGGAGAGCGGGAAATTCACGGAGGTCATGCTCATAAAGTCACCTGAAGACGAGCGGCTGTTCATGGAAATATATAAACTTGATGAAGTAAAGACAGAATACTGATGACTATTGAAGGAGAAACCATATGTTCAGAGAAATGCTCAGAAAAAAACAGAAACTGAATGAAAGTGAGTGCATCGGTATTCTTAAAAGCGAACTGCGCGGAGTTCTCTCCGTTAACGGTGATGACGGATATCCGTACGGTATGCCGATCAATCATTATTATTGCGAAGAGGATGGCAGGATATACTTTCACGGCGGTGAAAAGGGGCATAAGATCGATGCGCTTAAAAGAGACTGCAAAGC
>CACYDX010000247.1 GCA_902773255.1 Oscillospiraceae bacterium | reverse complement strand
TTGCAGCCAAGTGAAACAGCAAAGCAGATCTGCCTGTATGCAATGATGCTGCACAATCGTCTTGTCTGGGATTTTATGCTGACTGTTATCGGTGATAAATACCGCCAGCAGGATCTGGCTTTCAGTAGGCTGGATGTGAATGTATTTATGATGAGATTGCAGGAGCAGGATGATCTCGTTGCTTCATGGACAGATGCCACAATTACCAAGCTGAAACGTGTTCTGCAAAGGATATTGATTGAAAATGAATATCTTGACGGTTTGAATTCGGATCATTTGAATCCGGTTTTGATCAGTCCTATTCTTGAAAATGCAATTCGGGATGCTGGGCAGGAATTTGTTTTACCTGCGTTCAACTGTTTGAACTGAGAGGGAATAATCTATGAGCAATTTACTGGAACGACTTGACGATCTTCGTGCTTTGATACAAACGCCTGAGTTCCTTGAAGGACGGGGTCTCAGCAACGAGGTAAATATCAGGATCTTTTGTTATGATCCGAAAGATGAAATGGCGGTCAGGCACTTTACTGAAAAACTGATAGTTGATCAAAGCCTCGCCTGCCACCTGATCGAATGCAACCTGTACCGTATCTTTCTTTCTATTTGTGATGATCTTGATATTACAGATGCCATACCGGACATGGAGGAAGCCGACGGAAAAGACTATCTTTTAGACCAAATCCATGCCGCGATCAGCCAAAGCGATTATGTAGACAGGATTCAGTATGAACCGCATAAGCCCGGCGATGTATTACTTGTGACCGGCGTCGGCGACGTGTTCCCATTTATGCGTGTGCATACGTTGTTGGAAGCGCTGCAGCCGTATTTTTCCGACATCCCGATCTTAGTGATGTATCCGGGTGAGTTCGACAGCCATCACTTGAAGTTATTCAACAGACTGCAGCCGAACGATTATTACAGAGCGTTCAAAATTGTGTGAGAGGAGAAAAGACATGCAGATTCAAAGAATGTTTGCTGAGGACATCAACCGTCCGATCAACGGCGTTATTAAAGTAGATCAGGATGGCTCCGACGTTATCGAGCAGGAGGTTCGCGAGTACGTTATCACAAAAGAGCTGAAGAAGCATTTTATCAGTTTCTTTGATTATTACAGCGAGGCTTTTGATACGCCCACGGCTGACGTCGGCGTTTGGATCTCCGGTTTCTTTGGAAGCGGTAAATCTCATTTTCTGAAAATGCTCTCATACATTCTTGAGAATAAAAGCGTAAACGGCGTTCCCACCGTTGAATTGTTCCGCAAGAAGTTTGAAGATGACCCCGCTACGTTTATGCTGATCGACCGATCCACAAGAAGAAAAGCGGAAACCATTCTTTTCAATATCGACATTGAAGGCCCGATCAACAAGGATAAAACAGCCGTCTTGCGTGTTTTCGCAAAAATGTTCTATTCTCACCTCGGATTTTACGGCGATAACCTGAAAGTCGCCATGTTGGAGCAGTATATCGACCAGCTTGGTAAAACGGATGATTTTCGCCGCGTTTTTGAAGCGAAGAAGGGGAAAAGCTGGATTGAGCAGAGAAAAGCCTTTGCTTTCAACGGCAAATTCATCGTCCCAACACTGATGGAAGTGTTAGATATGAGCGAGGAAGATGCTAAACGCTGGTTCAATGACAAGACTGCTGTGGAGTTTTCCATTGCCCAATTGGTAGAAGATATCAAAGCTTACGTAACCGGTAAGCCCGATGATTTCCGTCTTTTGTTTATGATCGACGAGGTCGGTCAGTATGTTGGCACCGATACCGATATGCTCTTGAATCTGCAGTCTTTGACTGAAAAAATCGGCAGCGAATGCGGCGGCAAAGTCTGGGTCATGTGCACCGGGCAGGAAGCCATTGATGAGATCATCAAAGTTCGCTCAGACGAGTTTTCCCGCATTCAGGCGCGCTTCAAAACACGGTTGTCGTTGTCATCCTCTTCTGTTGACGAAGTTATTCAGAAGCGTATTCTGAAGAAAAAACCGGAAATAGAGACCTCATTGGAAGATTTGTATCATGCTAACGATTCCGTTCTTCGCAATCTTTTCAGCTTTACCGATTCTGTTTTGGATATCAAGGGATATTCCGGCGCGAACGAATTTGCGGTTGATTTCCCGTTCGTCCCGTATCAGTTCATACTGATGCAAAAAGTATTCGCCGAGATCCGCAAGCACGGCAATTCCGGAAAGCATCTTTCCGGCGGAGAGCGTTCCATGCTGTCTGGGTTCCAAGAGGCTGCCCAAAAGATACAGAGCAAGGACGAATATACGCTTGCCCCGTTCCATCTGTTCTATGATACCGTACATACATTCCTTGACAGCTCCATCCGCAACGTGATCGAACGCTGTGAACGCGCTGCCATTGCGGGCAACGGGATCGAATCGCAGGACGTAGACGTTCTGAAGCTTTTGTATCTGATCCGTTATGTTGACGACGTAAAAGCAAATCTGGATAACACCGTGATTCTGATGGCGGACGATATCAGGCTGGATAAGATCACAATGCGTGAACAGGTTCGCGGAAGCCTTGACCGTCTGCTGAGTCAGAATTACATCGGGCGTACCGGTGAAACCTATAACTTCCTCACAGATGAAGAGCAGGAAATTCAAATCGATATAAAAAGAACACCTGTTGCAACGGCAGATATTACAAGCAAAATTGCCAGCATCATTTTTGCAGATATCTACACAAACAAAAAGTATAATTACGGTAAATATAATTTTGTATTCGATCAGATGGTCGATGGGCAGGCTGTCGGTACGTTGACCGGCGGAATGATGCTGCGTGTTCTCACAGTGGCAACAGATCTCTCAGAAAAGCAGGAACTGCGTCTGTTGGCGCAGTCTGCGGGGCAGGCTATCGTTGTCCTTGCAGAGAATTCCTATTACGAGTCCGTTGAAAGCGCTCTGAAAATCAAAAAGTACGTGAAGCAGCGCAATGTAATGCAGCTCCCGAAATCGGTACAGGATATCATCCGTAATCAGCAGGAGGAGGCAAACAAGTTTGAGCTTTCCGCCACGGAGGATCTCAAGAAAGCCATTGCCGAGGCGCAGTTTTATGTTGACGGCGAGCATATTGAAATCAAGGGCGGCGACGCAAAAAGCAAACTCGATCAGGCGCTTGAGTATCTGGTTGCTCACGTTTACAGCGATCTGGATCTGATCACAAGCTTTTCTGAGAGTGACGATGATATTTATGCAATTCTTAACGGCAGCAAGCCTATGCTGCCCGGCGCAGAACCCAACCGTGACGCCGCCGCTAAAATAGAAAAATATCTGGAGATCCAGTTCAACCAGCATCTGCCCACAACAATGTCCGACGTGCAGGACCGTTTCCAGAAAAAGCCCTACGGTTGGCGCGAAATCGATATTGCAACGGTTGTGGCAATGCTGATCGTTCAGCAGAAGGTCACCGTCAAATACGGCGGCGCTACGATCCATCCGGACGATCCGAAGCTACCGGATTTGCTTCGGAAAAAGACCGAGATCGGTAAAACCTCCATCTCGAAACGAGTTTCACCTCCGATTCAGAAAATGCGTGAGGTCCGCGATTTTATGCGTGATTTCTTTGATGAGATGGATGTGCCGGAGGATGAAGACGGCTTGGTTGCTCACATAGTGGAGAGATTCACCGAGCTGCTGACGCATTATACGGAATTGGACGCACGCTATGAGGACCATAAATACCCGGATCGTGCCAAGGTGCGCAATGCCATCACAACCGTAACCGACGTGCTTTCGCAAAAGAAGGATAATATCGCTTTGATCCAACGCGTCATCGACCGGGAAGATCAGCTCTACGACATGCGGGACGAACTGCAGGACGTTGAGGACTTTTTCAAAACGCGCGTAACACTGTTTGATTCTGCAGTCAAGTACGAAGAAGACCTGCGTGTAGATCTTGATTATATTGCAAAAGATGCCGAAGCGAATACCGCGCTGAATACGATCCGGCTGATCATTACGCTGCCCACCGGCGGCAAGTTCCGTTATGATCGTATCCCGGAACTGAATGCGCTGATAGATAAGGTCAAAGCTTCTCACGGGGCAATGCTTTTTGCCAAACGGGAAGAACTTCTCGAAATCGTGCGTCAATGTATGGAGGATATTCATACGCTGGCAGGTGAGGATCCGGATGCGAAAGAAATCTCCAAAAAGGCTGACGTCTTTTTTGACCAGAAGAAAGAACAAATCGCTTCTTACCGGACGTTGGCTTTGCTGGACGGCCTGATCCCGCCGATCTGGCAATACAAGGATGAAACGTTGGAGATCATAGACGCCATTGTGCATCCCTCTGTAAAGCCTCCCGTGCCGCCGGTACAAGATGACGATACGCCGCCCGCTCCGAAAAATGAAGTTATAAAAACCATCCACCGTCAGGCGATGTTCCCGGCGAGAACACTGAAGACTGATGAAGAGATCGACGCATATATTGAAAAGATCCGCGCAAATATGAAACAGCTTCTCAAAGGCTGTGACGGAATAAAATTGAACTGATCGGGAGAAATACGGAATGGATGAAATAGTCATCGGAAGCATCGTGAGTGTTGGCAGCGTGGTGTTAGGATGGTTCTTAAACGAATTCACTACATCACTGCGGGAAAAACCGAAAATATCTTTTGCCATGTGCAGTACACCCGAAAATGAGCTGACCGAAAAGGAACTCCGAACCAAAACAAGCTCTTCCGAATACACCATAGAGATATTCAATACCGGGAAAAAACCTGTTGTATTGGAATCGTTTACTATGGACTACAAAGAGATGTCGATTCCGTATACCCTTTACGACAAAGATAGGATTATTAAACCTTATGATAGCGTCAAGTGTGCCGTTATGCAAGAGGATGCCGAAACGCTGTTATTCTTCTGCAAAAAATACGGATTTAAGAAATGCGGGGTTACCGCATTTGACATTAACGGGAAAAAGAGGAAATCAAAGTTGGAACTGCCTCTGATTCATCTTTGCGCATCGTTTGCCAAAAATACTGACATTGTTTACTGACGGAGGATAACAGCATGGATAAGAATGCCATTAAGAAATATGCCGTATGGGCGCGGCGTGAGCTGATAGAACGCGTAGCGCAGAGAGCTCTGTTATTTGGTATCAGCAAAAATGATATCGGTAATCCTACTGCCGACAGCGTGAATGGGCATCTGTTGTCACAGGCGGAGAAAAGCCAGCGGCAGGCGTTGATTCGCAAGATCCGGGATGAGGGCTATGAGCAGGTGATGGAAGAGGTGGCCTACACGTGGTTCAACCGTTTCGCGGCGCTGCGCTTTATGGAGGTCAACGGCTATCTCCCCTCCCACGTGCGCGTGTTCACCAACGATGCGGGCGAGTTCAAGCCGCAGATCCTAACAGAGGCGATCCATATGGAACTGGAAGGAATCGATTTGAATCGGGTCTATGAGCTGGAAGACGCCAACAAGAGCGAGGAGCTTTATAAATATCTGCTGATCATACAGTGCAACGCCCTGAACGGCATTTTGCCCGGTATGTTCCAGCGGATCTCGGACTATACCGAGCTGCTGTTCCCCGATAATCTGCTCCGCAAGGGCAGCGTCATTGAGCAGATGGTGACTATGATCCCGGAAGAAGACTGGACGGATCAGGTGCAGATCATCGGTTGGCTGTATCAGTATTATATCAGCGCGAAGAAGGACAAGGTTTTCGCGGATCTGAAGAAGAATATCAAGATCAGCAAAGAAAATATCCCCGCCGCCACACAGCTCTTCACGCCGGATTGGATCGTACACTATATGGTAGAAAACAGCCTCGGCCGCCTGTGGCTGGAGGGACACCCGAATGACTCCCTGAAAGCGGAGTGGAAGTATTATCTGGATGAAGCGGAGCAGGAGCCGGAAGTGGAAGCGCAGCTCGCTGAGATCCGCAAGGAATACGCCGATATCAAGCCGGAAGAGATCCGCGTGATCGACCCCTGCATGGGTTCGGGGCATATTCTCTGCGTTTTGTTTGACGTACTTGTGCGGATCTATGAGGATTACGGTTATACGGCGAGAGAAGCCGTAAGAAAGATTGTTGAGAAGAATCTCTACGGTCTGGATATCGACGAGCGCGCAGCGCAGCTTGCGTATTTTTCCGTAATGATGAAAGCTCGTCAATACGACCGACGCTTCTTCTCCAAAAAAGACGCCTTTGGCAATCCCGACGTGCCGAGACCGCACGTCTATCCGATCATACCTTCTTCCCGGCTGGATTCTGCAATGGTAAAAGCGTTTATGGATGACGCCAATGAGCTGTTTCAGGATGAGCGCCCCATCGCGGATAACACGCGCCGCCTGCTTGAGCAAATGCGGGATGCGGATGAATATGGCTCTATTATAACGGTGAAAGACATTGATTTCTCCGTTTTGTATGGGCGTTATGATTTGCTTGTCGGAGGCGATCAGATCACGATGACGGCGCAAAAACTGGAAGAACAATTTTTGCCGTTTTTGCGTGTGGCGGAAATGCTTTCTATGCAGTATGATGTTGTGGTTACGAACCCACCATATATGGGTGGGCGAAATATGAACGAAAAGTTGTTGGAAAGAATTGTCAAAGAATATCCTGAAGGAAAAGCAGATTTGTTTTCAGCTTTTATTCTTAGGAATATTATTATGACAAAACAAAACGGTTTCAATGCTATGATTACAATGCATTCTTGGATGTTCCTTTCAAGTTTTGAGCAGTTAAGAGGTAGGTTGTTGGATCAGTGCATAGTCAATATGAACCATTTAGGGGCAAGAGCCTTTGAAGAGATAAGTGGTGAGGTCGTTCAAACAACAACTTGGACAATAAGAAAATCCTTTATCCCAGAATATATTGGTAGCTATGTTCGGCTTCTTGAATATGGCAGTCAGGTTGAAAAAGAACAACGGTATAAAACAAAAAGCGCTCCACTTTATAGAATAAAGCAAACACAGTTTTCTTCCATTCCGGGTAATGCATTTGGTTACTGGCTTCGAAACCCAAAGGTGTTTTCGGATGGAGAATTATTGGAGAGTATCGCGAATCCACGTCAAGGTCTCAAAACATTGAACAACGATTATTTCATTCGATTTTGGTATGAAATAAATAGAGAAAAAATGGCCTTGGGGATTTGCAATTCTGAAGAGGCGCAAAAATCCCAAAAGAAATGGTTCCCCCTTAACCACGGAGGAGAATTTAGGAAGTATTATGGCAATAATTATACTGTTGTCAATTGGGAAGATGACGGTAGAGAAATGAAAGAAAATGCCATAAACAAATATAAATGTATAACCAGAACAATCACAAATATTGCGTATTACTTTAAAGAAGGGATCACTTGGAGTGTGCTATGTACCGACCCTTCATTTAGATGGTATGGCAATGGATATATTTTTAGTAATGGCGGTCAATGTATAGTACCAGATGGCGATGTTGATTTGTGCTATTTGATTGGCTTGCTAAACTCAAAAATAACAGGTTATTTATTGAATATTCTATCCCCCACTTTAGGATTTGAGTCTGGATATTTAAAAAAGCTCCCTATACTTTATACTCAAAACTACTTTAGTGCAGTGAAGGATATATCAATAAATAGCATTGATTTCTCTAAAGAAGAGTGGGATTCTTTTGAAATATCATGGGATTTTCAGCAACATCCATTCATTCGCTGGCAGTCTGAATTATGGGATTCCACGACCATCTGTGCAACGATGTTCCATTTCTACGGAGAACATCCACAGGTGTCTTGTCCTCTGGAATTATGCTATCTGCTTTGGCAGGGTGAGTGTAATGAACGGTTCATTCAGCTAAAGGCAAACGAGGAAGAATTGAACCGCATCTTTATTGACATCTACGGCTTGCAGGACGAACTGACGCCGGAGGTCGAGGACAAGGACGTGACCGTTCGTAAGGCCGAACTCGGGCGCGATATCCGTAGCTTTATCTCCTATGCCGTTGGCTGTATGTTCGGCCGATATTCACCCGATAAGCCGGGACTGATTTTTGCCGGCGGAGACTTCGACGAAACCTTCTGGCAGTATAAAGGACATGCGGCGCTTGACAAATACGGGGAGCCGATCGAGGGCGGTTATGCCGGTATCAGTATGGCTGAATATCACTATCCCGCGCTGCACGACAGCCCCGAATACGCAACGGCGACCAAGCTGCGCTTTGAGCCGGATCCGAACAATATCATCCCGATCACGGACGATGAGTATTTTGAGGACGATATCGTCGGCTATTTCGTGCGGTTCGTGAAGACCGTATTCGGTGAGGATACACTGGAAGCGAACCTGCAGTTCATCGCCGACGCGCTCGGCGGCAAGGGCACCGCGCGGCAGGTGATCCGCAGTTATTTCCTGAACGATTTCTATGCGGATCACTGTAAGATCTATCAGAAGCGCCCCATCTACTGGCTCTTCGACAGCGGCAAGAAGAACGGCTTCAAGTGCCTGATTTATATGCACCGCTATCAGCCGGATACTATTGCCCGCATCCGCACCGATTACGTTCACGGGCAGCAAAGCCGCTACCGCACCGCCATCGCGGATCTGGAACAGCGCATGAACGGCGCACCTACCGCTGAACGTGTAAAGCTATCCAAACAACTGGCAAAAATCCAAGATCAGGCGGAAGAGCTGCGCATCTACGAAGAAAAGATCCACCACCTCGCCGATCAAATGATCTCTATCGATCTCGACGACGGCGTAAAAGAAAACTATGCCAAGTTCCAAGACGTACTGGCAAAGATAAAGTGAGGAGGGGGTTGAATGGCCCTAATTGTAGAAATCCAGCGACTCATTAATCTTAAAACAGAAGGTGACTATTGGGATTTCAAAGAAATGTGGCACAGCAATAAAGTCAGTTTGCTTCACGATATTATCTGTATGGCAAACAATCAGGTCGGAAGAGATGCGTACATCATTATCGGCGTAAGTGATAGTAAAAGTGCAGATGGGGTTATGATTAAAGGCGTATCCGATGCTGATCCAAACCGCAAAGATCAACAACATCTTATTGATTTTTTGAGAGACAAAAAGTTTGCTGGCAACATTCGACCGACTGTTTATGTCCAAACATACGATGCTTTTGATGATGAAGGTAACCCCAGAACAATTGATGTTATTATTATACGCAATACGCCCCAAACGCCGTATTTTCTCACTGATAATTTCAGAGATCGTGACAAAGAAATCCGAGCCGGTTATATTTATACGAGAATTGGTGACACAAACACGCCAATTAACTCTTTTGCCGATCTGGATAAAATAGAATTCCTTTGGAGAAAGCGTTTCGGAATAGACTTGCCTGTAAAGGAGCGGCTTCTTCGTCTTTTGGATCAACCGAATGATTGGGAAGGTGAATTCAATTGTGAGAATAGAAGATATCACAAAATGTTTCCCGAGTTTCAAATCCATATATATGAAAGAGATTATCAATCAATAGATTCAGACAACAGTATTATTAAAAATATAGCCTCACATCAATTTGACAAAAAAATAATTATCAGCGATCTGTTAATCAGATACCATTCAACAGTTTTATTTGATACAATGATGCTTTATCTAGATGGCTGTCGGATGCTCATTCCATTTCCGCAATCTCAAACAGTCTATTCTGACAACGATTCAATCGAAACGGATTCATTAACATATGTGTTTTTTAACAATGAGACAATTCCCGGGAAACTGTTCAATTGCTTTGCAAAAACCAAAGAGAATTGGTATGGGGATAAATGGTATCTTTCCCCCGGTAGGGGGATCCTTTGGTTTGAAGATGAAGCAGATCAAATAATGTTTGATGACTATGTGAGATTGCATCTGCATGAAATCCAACAAGCGTATCGAGATGCATTATTTAAAAAGGGACTTGATCGAACTAACTGTTCTGAAGATTATTTTATAGATGGATGGTCGAAAGCAAACGAAATAAAATCTTGGCATCTTTATGAACAATATAAAGGCATACGTGGAACACCATTGATCAACAAACTCCCCAATGTTCATACGCAAAAAGGAGGCAATTAATGGATTTAGACAAAATCATACAAGACTTAAACCGCAAATTTTCTGCACCTCTGCCAGAGTTTTACAAAAGACGGATCATTGTATGGATCGACGAAGACGGTGAGTTTGCGGACAAGCTGGAAGAAATCATGCTGGAGAACGCGAAGTTGGTTGCGCTTACCGGCGGAAATAGCTTTGCCGTAAAAAAGCTGCTGGCGGTTGACGATCCGACCGGAAATTATCTGATTTACCGTCCTTTCGCATATGATTCCGATAACGAGAACTGGTTGCTGGACGTGGAATTATACAGCGAGGAATTCCGCGCGGATCTTGTTTCTATCTGGATGGATGAGATGGGGATTCAGCAGACGCCTGCGCTGCGTGGTGCGTTCAAGCAATATCACAAGTTCTTTAACGCGCAAACACGCCGAAATAAACTGACGTCTCTTGGAGGCGTTCCCTCTACGCCTGCCGGACTGCAGATTGCGATCATGGCAACCATTGCAGGGCTCAAAGACGCCAAGCCGGACGCGATCATCAGAGCCGTACTGAAGGCCGGCCTTTCAAAAAATGACAACGCCGTTTATCAGGAATTTGTCAATTTTGAAATCGACAATGCGTTCTGGCGTATGGTTTCACAGGGAACCGGATATCAGGATGCAAACCCCGATCTTGGATCCCTTGCAGCCCATATCCTGCTGACGGCGGTCACACGAACAATGCGGCAGGAATTCCTTGCGGGGCTTCAGACGTTTATTTCCTCTGCACATCAGGCGTACTGCTATAATTTCACAGCAGAGTGGCTGCACGGCGGTGATTCTGAAAGCGTTTACCGGATCGCAGAACGTATAGAATCTGAGCTCAAGCTTCCGCAGCGTTTTGTTAAACTTCAGTTGGCAGACCTGACAGAAACGGAGGTTTTCCCCTGCGTTGATGAGGTAATCCTTGTAAAGATGATGCATAAGATCGCTGATAATACGATTGATGCAGATACCATCACCTACATTGTTGAAAAACGCCGTACCTGCGTATGGTATGATACTGTAAGAACCTATTATGAAGGCATATTGCAGCTTGCCAAGATGCAGGCTTTTTATAAGGAGCACGCCGCCGGATTCCATACGGTGGAACCGGCAAAAATCTGGCAGGAATACACTGCGGAATACTACGTTATGGACGGTTATTACCGTAAATTCCACAGGTGTTACACCGAAAGCCTCAAGAAGTACCATCCGGAGCTTTCCGATCCGTTTGCCCACGTTTTGGAGCAAGCAGAGGGATTGTACATAACTTGGTATCTCGGTCAGATCGGGAGCAGCTGGTCCAATGCATGTGAAGATCATCTGCGCGAATACGGCCGCATTCTGGAAGTACCGCAGCAGGCGGATTTCTATCGGCAGCATATCGAGTCTGCCGACAACAGGGTTTATGTAATCATTTCGGATGGCTTGCGTTATGAGGTCGCTGCAGAGCTTACCGAACAGCTCCGCCGTGAAACACAGGCAGCGGTAGATCTGAAATCCATGCAGTCAGCTTTCCCCTCAACCACAAAATACGGAATGGCAGCTCTTTTACCGCATAAGCACATCCATACGGAAATCAAAGGACAGGATAAAACGGAACGCCTTTCCGTATTGATCGACGGGCAATCTTCGGAATCTCCGAATAGAGATAAAATACTGAAGG
>CACYDX010000246.1 GCA_902773255.1 Oscillospiraceae bacterium | reverse complement strand
TTTTCAAACTCCTACACAATGTATAAGCAAGCATACATAGTGGGAAAAAAGCATACAGGAATAGTAAGCTGGAGAAAACCATTTATTACCTCCAAATAATATCAAAAATGCTTAGAGCATCAAACAATTTTTGTAATATATAATAGTGGTGTATTAGTCAAGCTTTTTGAACACCCACTTTTTCTGTATCACATAGCTTATACAGAAAAGCGTAGTATCTACAACGACTTTTACGACTGTCGCCGCATCAGGTGCTGAGATACTCATTTTTTTCACAAGCCCGCCAAGCAGCACAACGGAAACAAAGGCCTGCGGGATACATACGCAGTAGTACTCCAGCATATCCTTGAAATACCGGTCCCTGCTCCTGAACACGAAGAACTTATTCAAATTAAAGTTTACAAGTGATGAAAAAGCTCTTGCTATCGTCTGGGCGGCAACTGTGCCGCATGGTGTAAAAAGACAGTAAAAGAGTGCATAGTCCACGACCCACGAAAGCAGAGAACTTATAACATACCTTATCGCTGAGGAATCCTTGAAGACAAACCGGAGCATTACTTTGAATATCCTCCAGGAATCCTTCACTGCATTGTAATGTGAGGAATAATCCTCCGGATCGTATACCGTCTCTATCGGCTGCTCTATGAAATCGATCCCAAGCCTTTTCATCTGAAGGAGCATATTCGTCTCATATTCGAAGCGCTCCCCTTCCATCTCGCAAAACTGCGGCAGCATTGACGCAGGTATGGCACGCAATCCGGTCTGAGTATCCGAGATCCTTATACCGAAGAAAACGCGGAACATACGGGACGTTGTCTTGTTGCCGGCAACAGATCTCGGAGGCACCCCCGGAGCATCGAAATCCCGGCATCCCATAATGACTTTATCTCCATTATCCAATAGGGCATCGCCGCATGCAATTATATCCTTTGTAAGATGCTGTCCGTCGCCGTCGATAGTCACGGCACCTTCGACCTGAGGAAGGTTTTCTATAATATAGTTGAAAGCTGTCTTGAGCGCGCGCCCCTTGCCCTTGTTCACACCGTGATGAAGCACGGTGCACTGTGAAAAACGGTCCGCTTCCTCAAACCACTTCTGATGCTCATCATCGCTTCCGTCATCAACGATCACAATATTCTTAAATCCTGCCTGTACCAGTTCTTCGACCACTCTGCCGAATTTGGCGTCAGGGTCCAAAGACGGAAGCACAATCGCAACACGATCAAGGCATCTGTTATCCGCCACTGTTTCTCCTCCGGATCAATAACTCATCATTTCTTTTGCGAAAAGGCCGTTCTCTCTCCACACGACAATAATGCGGGCATCATTCTCTGTCACTACATAGCCGTTATTTCCCAGTGTATTCACGTAATAGGTGATATCGCAGAGATATTCACCGCTGTCCAGCTTAATGCAGTAGTGGATATCCACAGACTGCAGTTCGTTGGATTTGTTGTTTGACCAGACCATTCCTTCAAGGGCGCTGTTCATCCTGTTCGCCAGATCGCTCCCGGGAAGCAGATACGGCTTCAGCTTACTGTAATTGGTATGTATCAGGTCCCTGTGACTGCCCATAAAGCCGACATAGTATGTGCAGTATTCATTAAGAAACGTCGCCAGGCGGTCTCTTTCCTCCTGAGTACAGTTGTTCACGATCCCGTTGATCACAATGTTTTCGAAATCGCTGTCAAGCGGATATTCTTTCCCGCTCTCATCGAATACCTTAAATGACACATCTCCGAGATAGTTATTTACCGTATATGTGAGCATATAAGGAAACTCAAAGCCGTATTCAGCAAGGAACTCAAGATTTCTATAGTCTTTTGTACGGTCTGTGACATACTGTCCGCCAAGAAGATATCCGTTACACTCAACAGAGAACGATTCCGGAACAGTCACAGACTTTGAGTTTTCTTCCCTGATGAACGAGAAATCCACCTGCTCATCCGTAACATCCCAGAATCTGAAGCCTATTTCTTCCTTCTCATTCTGTTCAAGAGTGACTTTTCCAATGGATCTCTGACCGCTCAGCAGATTGTATACGGTCTTTGTTTCAGTGCTTTCAGCGGCATTTTTGCTGTATTTTACATTGCTGAGATAAGGTCTCACATAGTCATTGAAGATCTCATCTCTCGACTGCAGGTTGTTATCAAATGTCCCGAGGAAATCATAGACAAGATAATATACCTTATCCTCGCTGAAATCCTCCATATACGCCCGCATAGCAGTTGAAGGGCGGGTCTTCTCATACGCCTCGATAAATCTCCAGAACATTATGAGTCCTATCGTCAGGATGCATATGAAGATAACGGCATAGAAAAGCATCACATATGCAAAACTTTTTTTCTTCTTTGTTTTCTGCATATGTCAGTCCTCCTTCGCGAGCACGATGAATGTATCGGGGACCGGCCTTATTCCTATAACAGAAGCACAGTTATTGATATAATCCCCCCCAAACCACATCAGGGACGATGAACCGCCGTCGAGATTGCATGCATTGACTGCGCCGTATCGAAGCATTATTTCGGCAATATCAAGATAGGTCGCTCCCATGCTTATAACCTGACGTCCGTCGATCACCAGCAGAAGAACTGCCCCGTCGGAGCGTTGTCCGATGGCGGTTCTGGGATTGACTCCGCTTACGAGAGTACTCTGGTCTGCCATTTCCCCGTTCACAACAAGCGCCGGTCCGAAGCAGACGCCATACTGTATGTCCGCATCGATTATCTGCTGCTTGCTCATTTTTCCGACATGCAGGATATTGTTGCTGTCGAATCCTACGAACCCGTTTCCGACCCCCAGCTCGGCATAGTATATCTTGCCGTCAAATACAACAAGACTGTCTGGTATAGAACCGTTTCCCTGACCGTTGGGATCATAGAAGCCACCTGCATTTATTCCGGCTACCGCGTGATAATATTCAACCATTTCTGCAACAGTATATCCTCTTGCCCCGAAGCTTGACGGAACACAGCCCATAATGACTCTTGAAGGATCCAGAACAATCATCATATAGCCGGAATAGCCGCTGCCGTGGACCTCCTCGAGTATTATCCCATCGCCGTCATCATCCACGAAGCCCCACTGATCTGCCGCTGGTTTTCCTCCTGTTTCAACGGTCTGCTCCGGATCTTTTGCTGCAATGGTCACAAGCGAGGTATCTGTGGGCGGTATATAAACATCATCGCTTTTCGCCTCTATGGCCGCGATCTCATCTTCTGTAAAGAACATATCAGCCAAAAAGCCTATGGCGCTGGTCTCCCTGACGGACATTACGAAAAGATCGCGGGCGCTTTCAGAAGGCCCCTTGCACAGTACGAACATTACTGCATAGAGGCCCAGTGCGATAAGAAGCACCGTTTCGATCAGAAGCGCGAAAAACTTCAGCACGCCCATGACTATTCTGGCCCCTGTTCCCGCACTGCTTTGATTATGGTTTTGTTTACTCATATCTGAACGCTTTCATCAACCGATAAGAATCCTATTTTACAACTAGTATAATTTATCAAAAAACCGAACTTATGTAAAGAGTTTAGTAGTAAACGAATCTGCCTGTTTACAAATACGAAAAGAAAGGAATATTATTAATACATCAAAGTCAGGATCGGATCATAGGATGAAAAACATCACGAAAAGAATCATAGCCCTGCTGTTGCTGCTGATCTACGCATATACGGCCGCCAGCCTGCCCGGATATGCCCCGATGGAGAATCCCCTTCTGCAAAGAGAAAGCGGCGGGGAAACGGATGAAGCAGTACAGCAGACGATAACGCCTACGCCTGAGATATCTGCTGAGCCTGAGTATATAAATGAGGTGCCTGAGTATATACCTCCGACACTTGAACCGAAACCCGAACACTTATTCCCGGATGATTTCACAACTAAGCTCCTTACATCCGACTGGTTTGATGAATGCCCATCTCCCGGCAGTATAGAGATAAGGGAGTATACTTCAACTGATTACGCAACGGGAAAAGAAATCATCAAAAATATGGAGGTATATCTCCCATACGGCTACACCCCTGAGATCAGATATGATACGCTCATACTTACACATGGAGCCGGTGACGACGAAAAATACTGGTTCTCGGAAGAGCACGATTACGGCGGAGCGCAGGTGAATGCAAAAAACCTTGTAGATAACATGATCTATCGCAATGCATGCAGAGAGCTTATCATAGTATCGGTGACCTGCACTAATGAATACTCCTGTTCAAGGAAAGCATACGACTGGGATCAGCTTCTGACTGACGGATCTCAGTTTGCCCAAGAGATCGCCAATGACATTCTGCCGTTCGCAGTGAGCAATTACTCCACTTACGCCTCAGATCCCGGCAAAGAGGCTCTGTCTGAGGCAAGAGATCATTTTGCGTATTTCGGGCTTTCATGGAGCGCGATGTTCGGATATCTGAACATACTTCCGGACGATATGGAGTATTTCTCGTGGTATGCCCTTATTGCTCCGTCCCGGGTCAACCTTCAGGCTGTGACGGGCACGATAGAAGATAAACACAGGGCATACCCGGTGCATGCCCTATACTCATCCACAGGGGCTAACGATCCGACACGCGCTCAATCCGAACTGCTTTATTCCACTCTGACTGCAGGCGAGGCGTTTTCTGAAGGTGATAACTCATATCAGGTGATAATTGAAAATGTAAAGCACCATTTTGAATCATGGTGCACAAGCCTTTATAACTGTCTCGAGCTGTTCTTTTATTAATAAAACTTAAAGACCGCGGCCGTACCGCGGTCTTTTTGCTACTGGGCGTATGACATAAGTTCCTGCTCTGTGATATTGAGATACAGGCAGATATTATTCCGGCAGATCTTCCCGTAGTCTGTCTTATTCTTCTCAATAAAACTCTTGAGTTTGTTCATCTGGTAGTTATAATCTTTCAAGGTCCTGCCCCAGCGCAGGCAGTCTCTTTCCACATCCGGAAGAATGATCTGCTCCAGCTCATCTATCCTTGCAAGGACCTTCTCATTAGTAAACACGGTAGAAAGCGCTGTCGCCGTGCGCTCAAGATACTTATCCCTGAACTCCTGATTCTTCACAAGGCGGGACATAAGCTGCGCCATCATGCTTTTCTGATAATTCAGCCTGTATGTATTGTTGAACGCGTATTCATGATATTCAAACGTATGGTCCAGATCATAAAGGACTATCCGCCATTTATAATCACTTTCCGCCGAGCGGTAGAAAGTCACGTTCCTGTAGAAAATATCCCAGTTGCCTGTATATCCCTGGATGACATACCAGTCGATGAAGTTGTCGACATCTATGTGCGAGGCAACGCGTTCGTAGTTTTCCTGAACGCTCATATCACTGTTCATGGCATAGAAGAAAACATCGTTGTATATGGGTTTGCTGAAAGTATAAAGAACCACATCCTCCAGCGTTTCGGTCTCAAGGCTGCTCTTGCTCACACCTGCGCAGTCGGCGATATACTGATCGTTGACTTTTTCTTTCAGACAGAATATCCCATAGTATTCAGCATTAATAAACACAACGCAGTATCTGCCGTGCTGTGATATCATGTCCGGTGCCAGATCATATGCAAGGCTCTGGCAGAGTTCATTTCTTATATAGGCCTTACCGTTGTCGTTTCCGGTCCTGATGGAGAGCATGCTGTATTCCTTCTCTCCCTCACCGAAAAGGTCATAGCAGAGCTTATCCTGCCCGAAAGCACCGCTGAACTTAACTCGCATGCCTTTTTTCAGATACTCTTCAAGGCTTGCCTGCCCTGTCAGCTTGACGGTACATCCGAGGTTGAACGAGCCTTCATCTTCAAAAAAAGCTATATTTGCAGGCAAATCGACAGACTTGTCTAACCATTTGCACACCCTGTCATATTCCTTATAATCATCGACCACAAGACTTACCACGGGCAGCGTGCAGTTTTCATTGAGGATATAGCTGAATGTTGCAGGCCTGCTGCTCATTGCCCCCGGTATGACTGAAATCGCTCTGATGATAGTAGAACCGGTAACTGTTATCGGCCCTGAGTACTCAATGCTGTTCTCAGTCGGGACTGTACCGTCCAGCGTATAATATATGTCACCCCTGCCGGAAAGTTCGACTTCAAGGCTGTCTGTGTTATCATACACACCTTCCGCAGTAAGGCAGACCGGTGACGGAGCAACATATCTGTATCCCTCGGAGTTTTCGGAGTAAGGAGCAGGCTCCGCAAAAAAGAAGAATCCGTTCTCTCCGCGTTCTCGCCCGAAGCTGCAGCCATATGGAATATCCTTCAGCGGCACAAAATCGATTATTCCGGACGAGCTGCTCAGATAGAGCTGCTCCTCCTGGGAATTCAGTGAAAAATCCGCCAGCAGATATTTATCATCTCCGGAAGACACAAGCTCCGGATCGCACAGAACAATTATACAGCTCCCGGGAGACAGTTCACGCGCCGGGAATCTCCATTTTTTCAGATTGTCATTGGTATCTGACAGATAGTAATCCGAAAGCAGGACTGAAGAGGATGAAGTATTCTTTATTTCAACCCAATCCGGATATTCATCTTTAAGTTTAGATTTATATTTGAGGGTGGTATAATTGGCTGTCATCACCTCATTGATAACAAGAGGCCCGGCCGCTTTAAGAGATTCCTGCCATTCGATATAGCCTTCCGCTGAATTCTGAAATCCCGGTGAAGGATAAAGAGTCACCGATGTTTCACCTTCCGTGTCCTTCACGCAAGATGTATCGGCCTGGGATGCCGTGCATGCAAGGCTGTCCGCCAAATTTCCCTTCGGATCATAAAGGAACACCGTTTCTCCGGCAGACACGGCAAAGTCGGTATGCAGCTCCCCGGAAGTCCTGTTTTTCCCGTCAGCATAAATCAGCAAATAATCTCCGGGTGCAATTTCCGCTTCAGGTATAGTCCAGCCTCCACCGCCGCGCTTGTCGGAGAGCGTCCATCCGGCAAGCGATACGCTTTTATCTGAAATGTTGAACAGCTCGATATAGTCCGGAAAATCACCGTCAAGATCGCGCACGGTCGCGCGGTTCTTCGGCATCACTTCCGAAATAATGACTCGCGTTTCCTCAATTATTTCATCACTTTTATTATCAACAGCCCCGATCAAAGCTGTACTGCCGCCATATACTTCAGTTGCATTCATAACGGGAGCGACAGTCTCGACCGGCTGCGTTTCAGACCTGCCGCCTCTTAAAAACAGCAACACGACAACAGCTGCTACGGCAATTATAATTAAAGCCGCAGCAATTATTACTGTTCTGCCTGACAGTGTTTTTTTACTCTTTTTATTTTTACTGCTGAGATGCTGCATAAAAACTTTTCCTATATATTTTCAGGTTCTTGTATTATAATATCACGTATTGGGACTGTCAAATTCTTTATAGCCTGCAGTAGACAGGTGATCAAACCAGTTCACATCATTTCCCGGAGTATAATATGAACAGAAAACACCTATTCCCGGTATTTTTGATCTTTTTGTTAATAACTGTTTTCGCCGCCTGCGGAAAAACAACCGGTAATTCTGCCTCAGCACCTGTGGAACCGGCTCATACGGATACAATCGCTACACCCAAACCCACAAATACGCCGGAACCAGAGCCTGTGTCCGTTGAACTGACAGGCTCCGACGGTACCCGTATCACAGTGTATGAATATGATACCGATGTCACTTTGACTGATGTCGGTCAACTGTCGGGCCTAATTGAAAACTCTTATCTGCTGCCAGCTATAAAGACCATTTCACTGGCAGACGGTATGGAATTCACATATCAGGACATCGATGATCTGAGAACAGTATTCCCTGCGGCTGATATTTCTTATAATGTTCTGATCAATGACCGGCAGATCCCGATCGATTCCACCTCTCTCGACCTGAGCGCTCTTCCAGAAGACAGGATCGATGAGGCTGCACGTGAGCTGAAGAAACTGCCGTCTCTTCAGAAGGTAAATCTCACTCCTGCGGCTTCTGTCACAGGAAATGCGGCGAAAGCAGAAGAATCCAAGACCGGTGCCGTTTTCAATGATAATCTGACGATAGACCAGGTTGCAAAACTTGTGGCGTCAAGATCTGACGTCACATTCGATTATAAGTTCCTGCTTTACGGAAAAGCAGTCTCGACGGCAGATGAACGTCTGGAATATACCGATGTTAAGATCTATGACGAGGGCGTCGATTCCGTTATAAGACCTATTATGCCCGCAATGAACAATCTTAAATATCTCAAGCTTGATAAGTGCGAAGTGACAAGCCCCGTCATGGCAAAACTGAGAGATGATTTCCCAAATGTTAAAGTAGTTTGGCGAGTATATATAAGCAGCTTCGGGCAAACGGCAGATGGCAGCTTTGCCGTTTACAACTGCCTTACAGATACGGAAAAGGTCTGGGCGACAGGCTGTGTTACTGATCAGTTTGCATCGGAGCTGCAGTACTGCACTGATGTTAAGTATCTGGATCTGGGGCATAACTGCATCACAAACATCAACTTCACACAGTATATGCCGGATCTTGAAATTGCAGTCCTTTCGGTAAGCTGGGTGGAAAGCCTTGCACCTCTTGCAAACTGTGAGAAGCTTGAATACCTGGAAGTCTTCTCCTCTCGTGTTACGGATATATCTCCACTCGCCTCCTGTACGAATCTTAAATATCTCAATATCAGCAATCTTGCTTCCGTTAAGGATATAACCCCTCTATATGATCTGGACCTGAAGAGATTCTACTGCACCATGAGTTACATACCTACAGATCAGCAGGAGGAATTCAAAGCGCTTCACCCCGACTGCGACTGCGAATTCGGCTGGGTGGATCCTTCGAAAAGCAAATGGCGATTCATAGACGGGAATTATCTGAATACCGATCCATCCAACAGAAATGAAATGTATACAAAGCTATTTGAAGTCTTTGGATATGAAAACCTGTCAAACCAATCGAAATAAGAAATGCATATAACAAAAAACAGGAGCGCTTAAGCGCTCCTGTTTTTTGTTATATGCATTTCTTATTTCGATTGG
>CACYDX010000245.1 GCA_902773255.1 Oscillospiraceae bacterium | reverse complement strand
GAGGGCGATTACGCAAAAGCGGACATCCTCGGAACAGACCGCCCCGTTGAGTTACCGCACTGTTTCAATGAGCCCTGTACGGATATTGCGGTGATATTGAACACGAGTGCCGCCTGCCCGGACGCCGCGCTCAACGCCATGATCGGAGAGGCGGTAAAGGCGGTCTCGGAAAAGTATCAGCTGGAACTGACCATATTTAAAAAAGACCATTTCAGCCTGGGAGAGTAAGATGGGGACTTTGATCCGCAAGACCCGCTCGGTTTGCCCCGTATGCCTGCAAAATATCCCGGCCGGCCTCTTTCGGGAGGACGGCGGGCGGATCGTCATGCGGAAAAACTGTCCGGAACACGGGGAGTTCAGCGTACCCGTCTGGCACGGGAAGGCTGACTTCGATACATGGCTCCTGGAAACGCCTCCACTGCTGGAGAACAGGGGCCTGGGCTGTCCCGGAAACTGCGGTATTTGCCCTGAGCACGAGATAGGCAGCTGCTGTGTGCTGCTGGAAGTCACAGGGCGCTGTGATCTGCATTGCCGCTTCTGCTTTGCCCACGGCGGGGAGAGAACGGATGAGCCTTCACTTGATGAGCTTAAAGCGGCGGTAAGGGATATTGTCAGCAAATGCGGAGATCCTCTGCTGCAGCTATCGGGCGGCGAGCCCACACAGAGGGACGATCTGGATGAACTTGTGCGCTTTGCGAAAGAGGCCGGATGCAGTTATGTACAGCTCAATACCAACGGCATCCGCCTTGCAAAAGAGCCTGATTATGCCAAAAGACTCGTCGATGCGGGACTCGACATAGTCTTCCTTCAGTTTGACGGTATGCGCAACGATATATATGAGTCGCTGCGCGGAGCACCTTTGTTCGAAGTAAAGAAAGAGGCGATCCGGGTATGCGGTGATCTCCGCGTCGGAGTGACGCTCGTGCCCACGGTGGTAAGAGGCGTTAACGATGGTGAGCTAGGAGCCATAATAAGCTTCGCATGTGAGATGTCTCCTTACGTTCGGGGGATACACTTTCAGCCTGTATCCTATTTCGGACGCTGTCCCGGAATGCCGGAGGATGCCGACCGCTATACCCTCGATGAGCTTATGGCGGATATAAGCGAACAGGCGGGCATAGCGATCACAAGCTTCATGCCTTCCCGCTGCGACCATCCGCTCTGCGGCTTCCATGCGAATTTCCTCATAGAGCCGGGCGGTGAACTGAGAGCGCTGAGCAGCATAAGCCATTCATCAGCAATACGCGGCTGCGAAAGGGACAACCGCGAGTATGTAGCCAGGCACTGGATGCGCGCACCGGATGAACCGAAGCCCGTTTCGGTGTTCGAAGAGGAGATGGATTTCGATACATTTCTCTATCGACTGCGCCATGAGTGCCTAACTCTCTCAGCCATGGCCTTTCAGGACGCGGGCAATCTGAACATAGAGCGGCTGCACCGCTGCAGCCTGCATGTTTATGAAACTGGACGGATCATGCCGTTCTGCGCGAAGTACCTCACACCGTACACATAAGAAGAAAACAGTTTACAGGGCTGCCGGATCATGAACAGCGGCCCGTTTTGCTGTTTGAGATTGACTTTTTCAGCGCATGCTTTTATAATGTGTTAGTCGAATTATATTTAAATAATATTCGTAAAAACGCAGATAGAAAGGACCTTCCGTCATGAAGCTTATTAAGACCGAAGACGCCGTAGGGCATGTGCTTTGCCATGATATAACCCAGATTATTAAAGATGAAAAGAAGGGTCCTGTATTCCGCAAGGGCCATGTGATCCGTCCGGAAGATGTGCCGGTGCTGCTGAGCGTGGGGAAAGACAATATCTATATCTGGGAAAACAACGAGAATATGCTCCATGAGGACGAAGCGGCGGAGATCCTGAGAGATATATGCATGAATGAGAACATGCACGCCACTGAGCCGAAAGAGGGCAAGATAGAGCTAATCGCCGATACGGACGGACTGCTTCTGATAGACATAGAGAGACTCCGTGCGGTGAACTCCCTGCCTGAAATGATGATAGCCACGCGTGCCTCAGGTTTTGTGGTCAGAAAGGGCGAAAAGCTCTGCGGAACGCGCGTTATCCCTCTTATAATAGAGAAGGAGAAGATGGAGCGCGCCAAAGAAGTTGCCGGCAGCGAACCGCTGCTTAAGCTCGTGCCGCTCAAAAGCAAAAAGGTGGGTGTGGTCACAACGGGCAACGAGGTGTTCTACGGCCGCATAGAGGACACATTCACTCCCGTGATAGTGCAGAAGCTGCGTGAATTCGGCGGCTGCGTTATGACGGAGCACATAACCCTGAATGACGACCATGAGAAGATAACAGCCGCCATTCGCGATATGCTGGACAAAGGCTGCGAGATGGTGCTTTGCAGCGGCGGGATGAGTGTTGATCCTGACGACAGGACGCCTCTCGCCATAAAGAACACGGGGGCGAACATAGTTTCCTATGGGTCGCCTGTTCTCCCCGGAGCGATGTTCCTCGTTTCATACATGCCGGACGGACGTCCCGTTTGCGGGCTTCCAGGCTGCGTTATGTACGCCACTCGCACGATATTCGATCTGCTCCTGCCGTATCTTGTTACGGACACACCTATAACCAGGGAGCATCTGGCTGCGCTCGGCCACGGCGGACTGTGCCTTAACTGCAAGGTCTGCCACTTCCCGAACTGCGGATTCGGAAAGGGGACCTGATCCCAACGCAGTTTCGTACAGTTTCATATTGTTTCATCAGTGTATGAACACGTAAAGTCGTGTTTATATAAATATCTTCCCTGAAACACGGGAAAGGAGACTGAAGAAATGAAAAAGATCCTCGCACTGCTGCTTGCGCTTATGCTGGTGCTTGCGCTTGCAGCCTGCGGCCAGTCGGCCGCACCCGCGGCTCCGGCCGCACAGCCGGCAGAACAGTCTGCCGAAGCACCGGCACCTGCCCCCGCAGAAGAGCCTGCTCCGGTTAAGGAAGTTGAACTCATAGTCTTCGCTGCTGCCTCCATGACAGAGACGATGACTCAGATCAAAGGCCTCTATGAGACTGCAAACCCCGGAGTTACGATCACCTATAACTTTGATTCCTCCGGTACGCTGAAGACCCAGATCCAGGAGGGCGCACCCTGCGACCTGTTCATCTCCGCAGCTCCGAAACAGATGAATCAGCTCGATATCTCCTGCGACAGCGAAAAGAACCCGGACGGGCTCGACTTCGTTCTGCAGGGCAGCCGCGTGAACCTGCTGGAGAACAAGGTCGCCCTTGTTGTTCCCGACGGCAACCCGAAGGGAGTTGAGTCCTTCGACCAGCTCATTGAACTGTTCAAGGCAGGCGACGTATTCTTTGCCATGGGTAACAGCGATGTTCCCGTCGGCCAGTATACGCAGAAGATCCTCGCCTACTATGGACTGAGCGAGGACGATCTCGTTGCGAAGAAGCTCATCACATACGGCAGCAACGTTAAGGAAGTCACCACCTGGGTGAAAAAAGGAGACGTTGACTGCGGTGTTGTATACGCGACTGATGCCTTCTCCGCCGAACTTACCATCGTTGATACCGCCACGAAGGATATGTGCGGACAGGTCATCTATCCCGCCGCAGTTCTCAATGTGAGCACGGATCCCGAGGCCGCGCAGGCTTTCCTCGATTACCTGAAGGGCCCTGAGGCCACCGCCGTTTTTGAAAGCGTCGGTTTCTCCCCCGCAGGCTGATCTGCACTATTGACCATAACGGGCGGCGCATCTTAACGCCGCCCGCCGTAATTTGGAGAAACAGTTTATGAGGTTTGACTGGTATCCTCTGATAAACTCCCTGCGCATAGCAGCTATAAGCTGCGTGCTGGTGTTCTTTGCAGGGATATTCTTCGCCTACTATGCGGCAAAGCTGCCGCGCACCATAAAGGGCATCCTGGACGTTATCCTTACGCTCCCGATGGTGCTGCCGCCCACGGTATGCGGTTATTTTCTGCTGGTCATATTCGGAGCAAGGCGCCCTGTAGGCATGTTCTTATCACAGTTCGGCATTAAGTTTGCTATGACCTGGTACGGTGGTATACTCGCGGCGGCCGTTGTGGCTTTTCCGCTGATGTACAGGACTGCCCGCGGCGCTTTTGAGAGCTTTGACAAGACACTTGCCTACTCCGGACAGACGCTGGGTCTCAGCAACACTTATATTTTCTGGCGCATCCGCATGCCCGCCTGCAGGCAGGGCATAATGGCCGGAACGGTTCTTGCCTTTGCCCGCGCACTCGGTGAATACGGAGCCACGAGCATGCTCATCGGCTATACGCCCGGCAAGACTGCCACCATATCAACGACTGTTTATCAGCTGTGGCGTACGAACGATGAAAAAGGCGCGTTTTTCTGGGTGATGATCAACCTTGCCATCAGCACCGTTGTGCTGCTGAGCGTGAACATGCTCGAGGCACGGCAGAAAAAGGCGGTGAAGTCATGAGCTTGCACGTTGATATCACGAAGCAGCTCGGCAGCTTCACGCTGGACGTTGATTTCACTGCCGAAAATGGGATAACCTCGCTGCTCGGCGCTTCAGGCTGCGGCAAGAGCATGACACTCAAGTGCATAGCCGGGATAGAGAGGCCTGATGAAGGCATGATAGAGCTCGACGGAAGAGTGCTGTTCGATTCGGAGAAAGATATAAACCTTCCGCCGCAGCAGCGACGGGTAGGCTATCTTTTCCAGAACTATGCGCTTTTCCCAAATATGACCGTTCGGCAGAACATACTCTGCGGCCTTAACCGGGAGAAGGACAGGGCTGTTAAGGAGCGGCGCATGCGCGAGATGCTTCAGATGCTGCAGTTGGAAGGTCTGGAAAACAGGAAACCGGCACAGCTTTCAGGAGGCCAGCAGCAGAGAGTTGCTCTGGCGCGTATCCTCGTCAGTGATCCGCAGCTCCTGCTGCTCGATGAGCCATTCTCAGCTCTGGACGGTCACCTGCGTGATTCGCTGAAGGTGGAGATGCACGATCTGCTCGAGCATTTCGGCCGCGAGGTGCTGATGGTGACGCATGACAGGAATGAGGCATACAACATGAGTCGCGACATTGCCGTGATGGACCGCGGACGTATCCTTGCCCTGAAACCCACGAAGGCGCTCTTTGCAGATCCCGGCAGTGTACAGGCAGCGGTCATAACGGGCTGCAAGAACATTGCAAAGGCCAGAAAGCTGGAAGAATTTCTCGTTGAAGTACCCGAATGGAGTATCAGGCTTGAGACTAAACAGAGTGTAAAGGAAGGCCTGTGCGCAGTCGGTTTGAGGGCCCATTATTTCAGCCCGACATCCCAGCACAATCGTTTCCCGGTGCGTTTCACGGAGGAGATGGAGGAGCCTTTTGAGACCATAATACAGTTCCGTTACGAAGGACAGAGTCCGGACAGCCCGCCTGTATGGTGGCGGCTGACCAAAGACAGAAAGCCGGCGCAGTTCCCCGAAGAGCTCGGGATCTCACCGGCAAACATCCTCTTGCTATATGAATGATATTATTGAAAGGAAGTATCAAAAATGAAACTCAGCGCAAGAAATCAGTTCAAGGGAAAAGTTGTTGATATCCAGGAAGGAGCAGTCAACGGCATAGTCAAGATAGATATCGGCGGCGGCAACGTCATGAGCGCCACGATCTCCATGGCAGCGATCAAAGAGCTCGGCCTTGAGGTCGGGAAAGAGGCCTATGCCGTGGTGACAGCCACATCCGTTATGGTAGGCGTTGACTGATAACAGATTAATTTCTGTCGGATAAAAAAACAGAGCGGAAGTTTCCGCTCTGTTTTTCTGTGCTCTTATTCGTTCTTATCAGGTCTCGCAGGCATCCTCAACGAGCACTTTCATAGTGCCGCCGCATACCATGCCGTCTGATTCGGCCACCTCTCCGGTGAGGTCTATGTCCACTATCTTATAGCGGCCGGTTCCTATAATGCGTACCGCATCCTGGATCACGGCTGCTTCGCTGCAGCCTCCGCCTATGCTGCCAGTCACTTTGCCGAGAGGGCTCACCGCCATCTTGGCACCTGTGCCTCTCGGAGTGGAACCCTTGGTCTCTATTACGGTGACTATTGCCTTGGGTTCATGGTTTTCAGCAAAGTAATGCAGGGTGCTCAGTTCAACATCCGAATCATTGCAGTAACGGTCAGGGTCGCCGTGCTCCGGCAGACGCTTGTAGGCAATGACCTCTGAGAGTATGGATATGGCTATCTCTCCGGGTGTGACGGCACCGATATTAAGGCCTATGGGGGTGCAGATCTTTGCAATGCGGTCAGGATCGAATCCCTCGTCCCTGAGCATCTGGAGCAGTCCGGTCGTGCGTCTTCTCGAGCCTATCATGCCGAGATATGCCGGCATAGTGCCGGGAAGGAGGACTCGCAGGCAGTCGGCATCGTGCCTGTGGCCTCGGGTGATCACAACGACATAGTCGAATGGTGTGACTGCGAGCCTCGTTATGCCGTTTTCAAAGCTGTCGCATATCACTTCAGCAGCATCGGGGAAGCGCGCGCGGTTTGCAAAGTCAGGCCTGTCATCCACCACGCATACGGTGAAGCCGCATGCAGCGCCGAAGGAACATACCGGCAGTGCAATATGGCCTGCGCCGAGGACTATGAGCCTCTCCTGCGGCAAAACGGGCTCCCTCACGCGAAGTCCTTCCTCAGTCTGCTCCGCGGTCACGCGGGCAAAGCTCCTGCCCTTGGCGTCCGTAACAGGAGTGACGCCTGTAAGCTTTCTCTTGAGTCCGTCTTTTACTTCACCGGCTTCGCCCTTTATAACGGTCTCGAGTGATACGGCTTTGTTCTCAGCCAGTTTATCGAGTATTTCCCTGTAAAAGTTTTCCATATTTCTGTCCTCTATTCTATAACGTTTTTTCCGCAGATGCTGTTGATCGCTTCTTTAAGCCTGAGAGTATTGTCAAGCCTTGCCTTCCACGCTGCTTTAGCCTCTGGAGTGCGGCAACGGTCTTCGCTCGCGGCAAAGCGCTCGGCTATAGTCACCCGTCTTTCTTCCTTCATGCATTTATCTGCTATATATAATATGGCAGCTTCGTTGATCGATGTATAGCGCAGGTCGTGATGCTGCGCAACGATATCCGCCGCTTCCGTATAACCCAGTTCACGCAGCCATGCGGCTCCCGTTGCAGCGTGGTCCTTTTCGGCACGGGCTATATCGTGCAGGAGTGAAACTGATGCGAGCAGATTTTTATCTGCACTTAAGGGCAGTGCATCCGCTATACGCAAAGCTTCATCCTTAACAGCCATGCAATGCGCCTCGACTCTTTCACCCGGGGCTGCAGCGGAGAGCAGTTTTTCTGCAAGAGCAGGAGAGAGCGCAGGGGAGGAACGAACGGCGTCATGCAGGAACGAAAACCTGCCGTCATAATTCAGTATTGCATAGGAGCCGTAAGGTATGCGAAGTGAGCGGCTTTCCTCAAGAGCTGTTCCGAGTGCCTCCGCAAGTATGACCTGTATTACCGAGGCGTGAGCAATTATAGCAGTATCGCCTTCGCTGAATGCAAGGATGTTTTTCATAGCAGGCAAAACGCGTTCGCGAACCTGCATGAGACTTTCTGCCCCTGACGGCACAAGCAGAGGTTCATAGGCCCTTCTTTCGTAGAGCTCCGGCCAGCGCTGTTTGATCTCTTCGAAATCGAGCCCGTCCCAGGGACCCATATCCTGTTCTTGAAGCTCTTGGACTATCTGCGGTACCCGTTCAAGCGGTAAAGCGGTCTCGCAGCAGCGGGTGAGGGGACTTGTGAACACTGTCAGGCGTTCTTCTTTAAGCTGCTCTCCAAGCAGTACGGCCTGCATCCTCCCGATCGCTCCGAGAGGAGTATCCGTCCTGCCGAGGCACATGTGTGTCCCCGGAGAAAAGTCAGGATGGCCGTGACGGATGAGAAATACCTTTCTCATCAGAAAATGTCCTCAAAGTAGTCTTCGAAGAGAGCTGCTGCCTGATCGCGCAGTGCATCGGAAAAGGCTTCATAGCGATCGAGCAGCTGCTTTCCGTCTTCAGTAAGGCTGCTCTTGCCGCCGCCGGCTCCGCCCTGACTGCGTTCGATCAGAGTGCGGCTGAGCTGGCTTTCCAGTGTGCGGATAACGTTCCAGCCGCTGGAATAGGACATCTGCATCCTCTGGCATGCGCTGCGAACAGATTGCGTTTCGTCGATGAGCTGCAGGAGCATGGCGGCACGACCGTCAAAAAAGACTTTCTCCCGTGCGAGAGATACGCTGAGTACAGGACGTACCAGCTGCTTGTTATGATATTTCAGCAGTGCTCTGTAATCCTCCGGGGTATCGGCGTCATGCAGAATGCCCCTGTCGTCAACCGGGACTTTCACCATTACAGCTCCGCAGCGTTCGAGAGCTCCGCGAAGGCCCTGATCGCCGCTGTCGGCGAGGATACTGTCGAAAAGGGAGGCTGAGATCATGGTGGGGTGGCCTGTCTCTCCTTCAACACAGGGACACGCGAGAAACGCGTCACTTTCCAGAAGGGTGCGCACCGTCGCCGCGGTGAAAAGGGGGATATCCACGGGAGTGAAGAGTACCCTGTCGCATTTGTCGCGCAGGTAGCGAAGACCGATGCATACGGAATCGAACATCTGAGTGGTCCTGTAATCCTCGTTCCTGAGAAAGACTATGCCGTTTCCGCTGAGATGGCGCTCGAGGAGCGTTGCATTATAGCCGGTTATCATCACTATCTTCTCAATACCGGCCTGCTTGAATGTGGCCACCACGCGCTGGGCGATGGAGATGGAACCGATGTTCAGCATCGGTTTGAAATCCCCCATGCGGGAGGACATGCCTGCAGCTACTATGAGAGCGGCGTTAGTCATTTTTCAACTCTCCTTTTCGGAAAAAACGGGCAGTCCGGTCCTATGCACTCTTTGTTTTCAGAAATATAGCCGCAGCTTATTTCACTGACGGGCATTTGTATACCGAAGCGTTCACTTGTGAAAGCTGCGGCTTCCATGATGCAAAGCCTCCCGGTCCGCTTGCAGCACCTTGGCCCACCGACTTCGGAAAGTCTTTTCAGGCATCGGGAGGTGAGCTGCATGGGTATATGCCAGGCGTCTTTATTGAGAGGAGTGGATCCTGTGAGCACGCTCATATATATACCGGCTCCTGCAGCGGCACCGCATACTCCCCAGTAGCCGCATGTGCCGCCCGGTACCTGACGGGTGCGGCTGAGCGCAGCGGAGAGCATGGTCTTCAGATCCCCGTCACCGCTGCAGTTGTGCCATGCAGTGAGCAGAACACAAGGAACTATAGCATGATGTTCCGGCCCGTGCATATGTACCTGCGGGAAAGTCATTATCTCTTCGAAAAGCTTCAGCGGATCCTTCTCTGAGTTTTGCAGCAGGAAAGGGACGAAAAACTGGTCAAGGCCGGCGGCATGGCAGGAATTACATACAAAATGGCCATCCTCACAGACAGCGTCAGAAAGGGATTCCTCACCGCACACCGCACAGCGGCGAGGTACGGCTATGAGTTCATAGCGTAGTGGCTTCCCGCAGAGCATGCAGCCTGAGAAAGCATCCTTTCTTCCGGCGCGTCCGCTTCTTCCGGGTACTTCGCAGCAGCTTGCCATTTTTCCACCCCGATCTTGTGTTTAAATAAATGTATTTTTATTAGTATAACCGATTGTTATTTGTTTGTAAATCGGGCTGCTGTTTTTTCGTGCATACAGGCGCACTACGTGTTATTATAAAACTGAAGAGAGGATGGATGAATATGACAGTATTTGTATATGGCACAGGCTGTGGAGCCGGTGATCTCATGGACGAGGTGCTTCCCGTAGAGAAGGTTACAGCCTTCGTGGAACATGAGGGCAGGAGCAGTTTTCTGGGCAGACCCGTTATTACGCTCGGAGAACTTGCAAAAAGAGAATTCGATCTGCTCATAGTAGCAAGCCGGGATGCCGAAGGAGTGGAGCGCGAATGTCTGAAGCTGGGAATAGACCCTGCGAAGCTGTTCTTCCTCAGGAATCATATGAAGCTCACCGACAGGAACAGCAGCTATGAAACTGCGAGAGCACTGCTCGGTGACGATTTCATCGACCGCTTGATTTGCTCCGAAAAACTCATACGTGTACCGCTGTGGACGGAAAAGGAGCGTATTTCGGGACCGGGTTCGGATAACGACTATGTCCGCCTGAAGACTCTTGAAGCCATCAGCATGAGACTTGAAAATGTTG
>CACYDX010000244.1 GCA_902773255.1 Oscillospiraceae bacterium | reverse complement strand
GATAACGCCATCCTTTACAGGATGAACGCACAGTCGAACCAGTTTGAATATGCCCTTAAAAAGCGCGGCATACCATACAAGGTGATAGGCGGCACACGATTCTTCGACAGAGCTGAGATCAAGGATCTTCTGGCATATATGTGCCTTATCAGCTCTTTATCGGATGATTTGAGGCTAAGCAGGATAATCAATGTTCCTGCACGCGGAATAGGAGAGAGGAGCCTTGAACTTGCCAGGATCACTGCGGCGGAAAACGGAGTTTCAATATTTGAGGTGCTCCTTCATGCAGAAGAATATCCGGATCTGAAAAAACTTAAGGCGAAATTTGAGCCTTTTACAAGTCTTATACTGCATCTCAGGGCCTTTTCGGAAAACAACTCATCGGATCTTCTGTTTGACGAACTGATAGAAAAAACAGGCTATATAAAGGCGCTTGAAGAAAAAAACACCATCGAGGACAGCTCAAGGATAGAAAACGTTAAGGAATTGAAGACAACTGTCCTGACATACATCCATGATACCGGCGATATGTCGCTTGAGGGATTTCTGGCTGATGTTGCGCTGTATACGGATACAGATAATATCAGCGAAGAAAATGACAGTGTTCTGATGATGACAGTGCACGCTTCCAAAGGACTGGAATTCACCAATGTTTACCTTGTAGGCATGGAGGAGACTGTTTTTCCCGGAATAAGAGCTATCGGTGATCAGGATGAGATGGAAGAGGAGCGGCGGCTGTGCTATGTGGCTATAACACGAGCAAAAAAGGAGCTTTACATCTCCGCTGCAAGACAGAGGATGATATTCGGACGTACTGTTGCCAATAATCCTTCCAGATTCGTAAATGAGATAGGCAGGGAAGATATAGATCAGAATGATCCCTATAGTATAAATACCGTAAGAAAACCTGCTCCGAATACTTTCGATACGCGGCCGAAACCCGCTGTCAGAACCGTATTCCAGCCGCAGCGTCCGCAGCAGGCTGCCCAGGCCAGATATTCTGTGGGCGATGAGGTAGTTCACAGGGCCTTCGGAGAGGGAATAATCACTTCGTTGAAGCCGATGGGAGGAGATTATCTCATTGAGATCCGTTTCAGTTCCGCCGGTGTGAAAAAACTCATGCTCAAGGCCGCTTCGGTTTATATGCAGAAAAAATGATCCCTGAAAGCAGGGAAGGGGATCAGAATTTGTATAACGAAAACATTGAATTAAAAGAAAATTGATATTATAATAATCACCGCAAATAAATTTGTATTTCTTTAATGGAGGATATAATAATGCCACTGGTAACCACAAAAGAGATGTTCAAAAAGGCATATGACGGACATTATGCCGTTGGCGCTTTCAATGTAAACAACATGGAGATCGTGCAGGGCATAAGCGAAGCCGCTAAAGAACTCAACGCACCCCTGATACTTCAGGTATCCAAGGGAGCCAGAGCCTATGCCAACCATACCTATCTGATGAAACTTGTTGAAGCCGCAGTCATTGAGACCGGTCTGCCGATCGCTCTCCACCTTGACCACGGCGACAGCTTTGAGCTCTGCAAATCCTGCATCGACGGCGGTTTCACTTCCGTTATGATCGACGCATCATCCAAGTCTTTCGAGGAAAATATCGCCCTGACCAGACAGGTTGTCGAATATGCACATGATCATGGTGTTGTGGTTGAAGCTGAGCTCGGCACTCTGGCAGGAATAGAAGATGAAGTGAATGTTTCCGCAGAAGACAGCTCATACACCAGACCCGAGGACGTTCAGGAATTCGTTGAGCGCACCGGATGCGATTCTCTCGCCATCGCCATTGGAACTTCCCACGGCGCTTTCAAGTTCAAACCCGGCATGGATCCCAAGCTGAGACTCGATATCCTTGAAGAGGTGGAGAAGAGACTTCCTGACTTCCCGATAGTTCTGCACGGTTCTTCCTCCGTTCCTCAGGAATTCGTAGAGATGATCAATAAATACGGCGGAAATTTGCCCGGTGCTATCGGCATCCCCGAGAGCGAGCTTAGAAAGGCAGCCCAGATGGCCGTCTGCAAGATCAATATAGACTCCGACCTAAGGCTTGCAATGACCGCCTGCATCAGACAGTACTTTGCTGAGCATCCGGAACATTTCGACCCGCGCCAGTATCTGAAACCCGCAAGGGCAGCGATCAAGGATATGGTCATGCACAAGATCAAGGACGTGCTCGGCTGCGATGGCAAAGCATAATAAATAATCACAAATAATTATTTTCTGATATTAAAAACACGGTCCGTGCAAATACGTCACGGATCGTGTTTTTGCAGTAAATACAGTAGGAAAGTGCCTATTTGGCCCTTGACATCCTTGTTTTACAGTCATATAATGAACACAAGAAATCTCGCATAATATAAATTTAACGAGATTTTATTTAAGTTTTTTCCGGGAGATCATGATCAAAATGAATTTTGATGAACTGACCGATATTCCTGATATCGTTATGGAGTTTCTCCAGTATCATTCAACTGTGCGCGGTCATTCCGATAAAACCGTTCTCGCATATTATACTGATCTGAAAATTCTTTTCCGGTATTTAAAGCGGATAAAACGGATCGTTCCCAAAGATGTTCCGTTCAATGATATTGATATCACGGATATCGATATAGATTTCATTAAAAATATAAAGATCGAAGATCTTTACAGATATCAGTCTTTTTCTCCGAGCTCAGGTAATTCTCTTTCTGCTGCAAGCAGATGCCGCAGAACTTCCACTGTAAAGTCATTTTATAATTACTTAACCAGTAAAAGACATTTGCTCGATAAAAACATCTGTACGGAACTGGATATGCCGAAACGTCAGAATTCACTTCCGAAGTATCTGGAGGAATCTGAGTGCGAAAGACTGCTTTCCGTTTGCAACGATAAGTTCGGGACCCGTGACTACTGCATAATCATGCTTTTCATATCATGCGGTCTGCGCATATCTGAGCTGGTTTCTCTAAATATAAAGGATATATATGATGATCATCTGCGCGTTATCGGCAAGGGCAACAAAGAAAGAGTCGTTTTCTTTGCCGAGGGCTGCAGAGAGGCTCTGGACGACTACCTGGAAGAAAGAAAGAAGATGACGGATGTGAAGGACAAAGATGCCCTTTTCATCAGTCAGAAAAACTGCAGATTCGGTAGCCGCGGCATCGAGCAGATGCTTGAAAAGAAGCTTATTCAGGCAAATCTGGATCCTGAGAGGTTTTCACCGCACAAGCTCAGGCATACAGCTGCAACGCTGATGCTCAAGAACGGCGTGGATACAAGGGCTCTGCAGGAGTTTCTGGGCCACAGCAATCTTAATACCACGCAGATATACACGCATCTTGACAGCACTGCCATGCATGAAGCCGCCATGGCAAATCCCATAGGCAAAAAAACGAAGAAGAGCGACTGAATCATCTTTCCAGCACCGGTACGGCACCGCCTATATCGAATAATGGCCTGTCTGTAAGGAATACCGGCTCTATTCCCTTTTTATCGAGGAATTCAAGTATCCTATTGCGCTCTTCATCCGGAAATGTGTCTAATATCCCGGTAAAGCAAAGCTTATCCGATGCGGTCTTGAACGCGCAACCGCCTATAAATCCGTGAGAGAATCCCTCAAGCTTGATATAAGACGGATCAGACAGAAGCGCATCTATTCCCGCTGTTTCCGCTTTTTCTGCTATCATCCTGTCGTTCGTGATGATCGAATGATCATCCACGACACAGACATTACATTTGGTATAACCCTGTTTAACATCTATCCGGACAGCTTCAATGCTGTCCAGATATTTTTTTATGGCTTTATCCGCCGTGCAGCTGTTTAAGATCGAAAATTTACCAAATAAGCAAACATTTCCGGCAGCATCGCCGGGATATTCAAATGACTGTTCATTTTCGAAAAAAGTCACTTCAAATCCGGCTGAAGTGATTATTTCAAAAAAATCCGTGCCAGCAAAATCCTTTGCTGCAAACAGCATGTTATCACCTGCATGGAAAACAGAAAGGTCCGCATGATAGGATATCTCCCTGGGAAGATCCCTGCTGTCAGGCATCAAAAATGCCCGGATCCCGAGCATTTCCAATTTATTTTTAAATATATCATAATATCTGCCACAAATGATCAGTCCCGAACAGTTTTCGGGTAGATTCGGTTGTTGTACAAATTTTATCATTTTTTTCCGAGAGCTTTCTGGATAGCGTCCTTAATGCTGTCAGCACGGATAAGCTCCAGACCCTTGCCTGCTTCAGAAGAAGTTCTTGAAGGCACGATGCATCTTCTGAATCCCAGTCTTGCTATCTCTGAAAGCCTCTGCTCGATCATGGAAACATTTCTTATCTCTCCTGAAAGACCCACTTCACCCACTGCAGCAAGGTCTTTTCCCAGAGGAAGATCATAGAAGCTTGATGCCGCGGCAAGTACTGTTGCGAGATCGGCAGCCGGTTCATCCAGATCAAGTCCGCCGATAACATTTATAAAAGCATCGCAGTTTGAAACAGGCACCCCTCCCCTTTTATCAAGCACTGCCAGGAGCATCGTCATCCTGTTATAATCTATGCCGTTGCTTCTCCTTGACGGATTATAGTTTCCCGGTGAGAGAAGAGCCTGTATCTCCGCTAGGATGGGCCTCGTCCCTTCCATAACGCAGGTGACGCAGGTTCCCGGACTGTTCTCCGGTCTTCCGTCCAGAAGTGCTGCAGAGGGGTTTTCAATGCAGTTAAGACCTTTATCTGTCATCTCGAACACACCGATCTCATTTGTTGACCCGAACCGGTTCTTGGCGGCTCTGAGGATCCTGAGGTCCGCGTTTTTCTCACCTTCGAAATATAGGACACAGTCGACCATATGTTCAAGGATCTTGGGTCCAGCTATATTGCCTTCCTTGTTAATATGCCCCACTATGAATACAGTGATCTCGCTCTCCTTTGAGATCCTCATAAGCTTCACAGTGCATTCCCTTATCTGGCTGATACTGCCGGGAGTGGATTCCACGGCATTGTCAAATACGGTCTGGATGGAATCTATTATCACTATTTCCGGCTTAAGAGATGCGACGGACTCTGAGATCCGCGTCATATCCGTCTCAGCAAGAACGTAAAGCTCGCGGCTGGATATACCAAGCCTGTCGGCTCTCATCTTAAGCTGATTTACGCTTTCTTCACCGGAAACGTAAAGTATCTTCTTGCTGTCTTCACAGGATCTGCATAACTGAAGCAAAAGAGTCGATTTTCCTACGCCAGGAGCTCCTCCGACCAGAATAAGCGAGCCTTTTACAGCTCCCCCTCCGAGCACTCTGTCGAATTCCGGGATACCGGTTGCATACCTTATCTCCTCGGTGATCTCCAGTTCATTCAGCTTTTTCACACTTGCGGGATTATCAGAATATCTGCTCTCCTTCGCTTTTGATTCCCTAATCTCAACAAGTGTGTTCCAGGAACCGCATGCGGGACATTTACCGGACCACTTTATCGTTTCATTTCCGCATTCTGAGCAGACGAAAACCGTTTTATTCTTTGTTGCCATAATGATCCTCCGTGAGGTTCAATGAATGATACTTTCTATATCGCTGATCAGATCTCTGAAAAAAGCAAGCCTCGGCTTTTCCCTTGAAGCAGAAGAACCTTCAGCAATGACCTCAAAGTTGTTCCTGAGCTTTTCGAGCAGGCGTCGATACAGGTCCTTATCATTGCAGCTGCTCTTTTTCCCTGCAAAAAGCTCAAGGTCCGAATAGCTGTCATTCTTTGATGTAAAAGTGCATTTTATTATCTGATATATCCTGCCGCGGTCTTCGGCAAGCACATCATCAGATATGGTAAAGCCGTTATTTACAAGATAATAGCGGACAATCTCCGGTTTTGTCATCGGCTGGAGTATCATTGAATACTTTTCCGAGAAAATCCAGTCCGCTCTGTCGATTATCGAACAGATAAGATTACCGCCCATACCGGCTATGACAGCGGTATCAAAGCGATCAGACAGGTGTTCAGGAAGACCGTCGCAACTGCAGAAAGTGATAAGGTCATGTACATTATTCGCAGTGGCGGTCACTTCTGCACGTCTCAAGGGGTCAGGATTGATGTCCGTTGCTACCAGAGCTCCCTTATAACCGCTGAGAGCGAGCCTGACGGGTATCATTCCGTGATCTGTCCCGACATCGCACAAACCTGCAGAATTATCATCTATTAAATTTAAAATACAGCAAAGTCTTTGATCCATAAAAAAAAGCCGGAAGATCTCCGGCATTAAATCAATTTGTCATTAAGAAGACCTGCAGGCTTTCGATAAACTCATCAACATCGATGCCATGTACCGCACAGGCCTCTTCAAGAGTCTCACCGCTTGCCATCGCGCAGCCCAGGCAGTGCATGCCGATCGCCTGAAATGCTGGTGTGACCTCCGGACAGTTCATTACGATTTCGGAAATAAGGGTATCTCTCGTGATCTCCATAAAATCACCTCCACGATAATTAATGCAAAAGATTGGAGCCTGATGAAGGCTCCAATCTCTTCTGCAGGTCGATCAGGCCTGCTCCCTCATCTTTGCAAAGCACTCGCTGCAGTAAACGGGACGATCGGACT
>CACYDX010000243.1 GCA_902773255.1 Oscillospiraceae bacterium | reverse complement strand
TCCCATTCCGAACACAGAAGTTAAGCTCACCAGTGCCGACGATACTTGTCTGGAGACGGACCGGGAAAATAGGTCAATGCCAACACAGAGCCGCTCATATGAGCGGCTCTGATTTTTTATCTTAATATTAAAAAACAGCCGCTTTTCAGGGCGGCTGTTTTGCTTTATATGCTGTTATTTCTTCCTCCGTGCATAGGAGAACATCCATAATACTATGAGCACCAGTGCGACGATCACGACAATCGCCAGAACGGTGTTCAGTATCCCGCTCGCCAGACCGGAGATAAGGCGGATCACAAAGACAACGGCAACTATAAGGAGTATCAGAGCCAGAGCCGGAATAATGTATTTGCCTATGTTTTTCATATTTTGTCCTTTCTATTATTCAACAGGATTTCCCAGTTTATCCAATACATTTTGAAAGTATTCGGGAAGCGGCGCGTTTAAAACTATTTCTTCACCGCTGCGGGGATGCCTGAAATGCAGTGAGGCGGCATGCAGGCACTGTCCCTCAAGTCCTTTATCGGGGCAGGGGGCGCCGTACAATCCGTCGCCCAGGAGCGGATGGCCGATATAAGCCATATGCACGCGTATCTGATGGGTCCTTCCGGTTTCAAGGATACATTTAATCAATGTATATCCGCGGTATCTCTCAATAACGCTCCAATGTGTGACTGCCGGCCTCGAATTGATCTGTGTCACGGCCATGCGTTTACGGTCCGTGTGATGACGGCCTATCGGGGCATCAACAGTGCCGGAGTCATCCCGAAGACCACCGCGTACCACCGCCAGGTATTCACGGTAAAGGCTGTGGTCGGAAAGCTGAGAGGAAAGAGAAAGATGGGCATTGTCGTTCTTTGCGGCGATAATGAGTCCCGAGGTGTCTTTATCAATCCTGTGAACGATCCCGGGCCGCTTTTCTCCGCCGATGCCTGAAAGCGAACTGCCGCAGCGGAACATCAGAGCGTTCACCAAAGTCCCGTCGGGATGTCCAGGCGCCGGATGCACCACCATTCCTCTGGCTTTGTTTACAACGATCACATCGTCGTCCTCGTAAACAACATCCAGAGGGATATCCTGCGGCACCAGTTCAATGTCGTCAGGCTCCGGGATATATACCTCAAAGCATTCATCCCCGGTACAGCGGTAGTTTTTCTTTACAGGGAACCCGTCAAGCAGCACGGAAGAGGATTCTATAAGCCGCTGGGCCGCGCTTCTTGAAAGTCCTTCCACTGAATGCGCAAGGAGAGCGTCGATACGTTCGCCGCTCTCCGAAGCATAAACAGTTATTAAATCATCCATTACTTGAATTCAGCAAGGATATCGTCAAGGGAGAAAGAATCGTCCGAACTCTTTGCCGGCGCAGCGGGAGCCGGGGCCGGCTGCGGCGCAGGTGCGGGAGAAGGAGCGGCAGGCCGCTCTTTACGGACAGGCGCAGCGGGAGCGGCTGCAGGTGCAGCAGACTCTCTTGAAGGTGCCGGTCTGCGCGTTTCGGAAGGAGTTTCTTTCATAACGCCCTTAACGGCGGCATCGGCTTCAGCCGCTTTCTGTGCGGTTATAGCCGCGTTGGCCTTTTCCCATTCGGCAAATGGATCGGAGGCGTCATAGGAGGGGATCGATGAGGCAAATGCGGGAGCGGAAGCGCTTACGCCGGAATATTCCGCGCTGCGCTGCCTGGCGTCGCGGTTTGCCTTGTACTGCTCGAACTGATCCTCATATCTGCTTTGACGCTCTTTCCTCGTCGTCTTTGTATGAGGGGTGGTATTGAGTTTGTTCCTGAATCTGGGGGCGGTTTCCTCCTCAAACTCATCGACGGGTTCAGGTTCCGCTGCGGGAGCAGGACGCTGTCTGCGGGCGGGAACTGGTTCCTCTTCCTCATATTCTTCAACCGGAGCTCTGCGCTTTGAGGCTTTGCGGGGAGCAGGCACCTCTTCCTCATATTCCTCAGGGGCGGCTCTGCGTTTTGAAGCTTTAAGCGGAGCGGGTTCCTCTTCGTATTCTTCCGCAGCGGCGGCTTTCTTCGCAGCTTTGCGGCTGCGCTTTGAAGGCTGCACGTCTTCATCGCCTTCGTATTCTTCATCATAGTATTCTTCGCCGCGTTTTTCCTTCTTTCCGCCGAAGATTATGCATATTATGAAGAGAAGGCAGAAAACGCAAATGAAGATATCCGCAACATTGAATACCGGGAAAGATTTGGCAAAGTCGAACTGAAACATGTCCTGTACCCAGCCGGTGAGGGCTCTGTCTATCGCGTTGCCTATTCCGCCGGCTGCAACGAAAACGGCACACCAGCGGGCAAGTTTTCCGGAGATGAAGTTTGTTGCAAGACCGATTATCACGAGCACGGTGAAGACTGCAGCAAGGATGACGAATATCTTTCCCGCGTTGGCGCCGCTGAGAAAGCTGAAAGCGGCCCCGTCATTGTGCACGTTTATAAGGTTGATGATACCGGGAATGAGAGGTCTTGCCTCTCCGCCGTATGTAAGGTGGCCGGCGGTCCAGTATTTGACCCACTGGTCCAGGATTATTACAAGAACACCGAAAATCGCATAAAGCATAGTTGAATTATCCTCCTTTGCTCCGGTGCAGCACACCGGTTTAAGAAAAGAACGGGATCACGCCATGTTTTTAATGACCGAGGAGCAGCGCGGGCACAGTCCGGTCTCGGGATCGGCCTGTTCGGTATGGATCCAGCATCTCGGGCACTTGGTACCGGGAGCTTCAAAGGCTGAGATAGAAAGTCCGCTGTTGCGTACTCCTTTGCCTTCTACCGCACCGACGGGGACATCGCCGCCTATGAGGCACTTTGATACGATGAACAGCTCGGCAAGATCCATTGAGGAGACCTCATCGAGAAGCTCTTTTGATCCTGCATCTGAAGAAGAGAGAACTACGGCCGCATCCAGAGGCTTGCCTATGCGCTTATCAGCACGGGCGGCCTCAAGGACGCCGTTCATGTCATCGCGGAGTGCAACAAGTCTGTCCCATTTCGCCATGGTATCCTCATCGAGAGCATATTCGGCGAAAGGCGCGTTCATAACGTTGAGAAGGACATTGCGTCCGTCATCACTGCTGCGGTGAGGCATGGAGAGCCAGATCTCATCGCAGGTGAAAGCAAGGATAGGGGCAAACATCTTGGTCATGCTGTCCAGAATGAGGAAGAGAGCGGTCTGGGCGCTGCGGCGCTTGAGCCCGTTGGTCTCCTCGCAGTAAAGCCTGTCCTTTATGATGTCGAGATAGAAGCTCGAGAGCTCAACGACACAGAAGTCATTGATGGCGTGGGACACCACATGGAATTCATAGTCATTGTAAGCCGACGCTACTTTTTCGATAAGTGCGTTGAGCTTGGTGAGCGCCCAGCGGTCGAGCTCGAGCATATCTTCGGGAGAAACGAGATCATCCGGGTCAAAGCCGTTCAGGTTGCCCAGGCAGTATCTGGCGGTGTTGCGGAACTTAAGGTAGGTCTGGGAAAGCTGCCTGAAGATATCTCTTGAGCAGCGCACATCCACATGGAAGTCTGATGAGCCGGCCCAGAGCCTTACAAGGTCAGCGCCGAATTCTTTAACCATGTCTGCCGGGTCTATGCCGTTGCCCAGCGACTTGTGCATTGCATGGCCTTCTCCGTCAACGGTCCAGCCGTGTGTGAGGCACTCCTTGTAAGGGGCGCCCATGCCAAGGGCACCTACGGCAACGAGCAGAGATGACTGGAACCAGCCGCGGTACTGGTCGCCGCCCTCGATATACATATTTGAAGGCCAGAAGCCCTGGTCGCGCTTCATGGCGGCAAAGTGCGTGGAGCCGGAATCGAACCAGCCGTCGAGAGTGTCGGTCTCCTTGGTAAAGTGCTTTCCGCCGCAGTGCGGGCAGACAAAGCCCTCGGGAAGAAGCTCTGAGGCTTCCATATCGAACCAGGCGTTGCTTCCCTTTTCCTCAAAGACGGAAGCGACGGATTCGATCGAGTCATCTGTGCAGACCGGCTTATGGCAGTCGTCGCAGTAGAAAACCGGGATCGGGAGGCCCCAGCGGCGCTGACGGGAAATGCACCAGTCGGCGCGCTCGCGGATCATGGCGCCGATGCGGTCCTGGCCCCATGCAGGCAGCCAGCGGACCGGCTCGCATGCCTTTATTGCCTCATCCTTGAAGGAATCGACGGAGCAGAACCACTGCGGGGTAGCACGGAAGATGATGGGGCTCTTGCAGCGCCAGCAGTGAGGATAGCTGTGGAGTATCTCCTCGGAGGCGAACAGCATGCCGCTTTCCTTCATATCCGCAAGGATGATGGGATTAGATTCCTCAGTACCGAGGCCTGCGTACTTGCCGGCATACTCGGTGTGGCGGCCGTGATCGTCCACGGGAACCACCATCTCCATGCCGTATTTTGAGCATGTGACAAAGTCTTCAGCGCCGAAGCCCGGTGCGGTATGGACACAGCCGGTACCGGATTCCATGGTGACATAGTCAGCCAGCAGCAGACGTGATGTCTTGTCAAGGAAAGGATGGGAGGCGAGCATGTTCTCAAAGAAGCTGCCCGGATGTGACTCCAGGATCTCCCAACTGTCAAAGCCGCCTATGCGCATGACCTTGTCAACAAGGGGCTCGGCCATGATATAGCTCTCGCCGTTCGGAGCTTTGACTATCGCATAGAGTTCATCCGGGTGGAGAGCGATCGCGAGGTTTCCGGGGAGAGTCCAGATGGTCGTGGTCCAGATCAGGAAGCTCAGCTTGCTGAGATCAAGGTGGGCCAGTTTACCCAGATCATCGTTCATCGGGAATTTAACATACACCGTGGTGCAGGGATCGTCCTGATATTCGATCTCCGCCTCTGCAAGAGCGGTCTCGTCCTTGGCGCACCAGTAGACAGGCTTGAAGCCCTTGTATATGTGGCCGTTGCGGTACATTTTGCCGAATACCCGAACCTCGTCCGCCTCGAAGCCCTTGGTCATCGTAAGATAGGGATGGTCCCAGTCTCCGACAACGCCCAGACGCTTAAAGCCCTCGCGCTGGACATCCACATAGTGTGCGGCATAGTCATGGCAGGCGGAGCGGAAATCGGCAACACTCATTTCCTTGTGGTTGAGCTTCTGCTCCTTGATTATCGCACTCTCAATGGGCATGCCGTGGTTGTCCCAGCCGGGTATGTACGGCGTATAGTATCCGCGCATGGCATAAGAGCGGATGATGAAGTCCTTGAGGGCCTTGTTAAGAGCATGGCCCATATGGATGGCTCCGTTGGAGAAGGGAGGGCCGTCATGGAGAGAGAACAGCTCATGGCCTTCGTTCTTTTTCAGCATCTCGTTATAAAGATCTATGCTTTCCCAATGGGCGAGCATCTCGGGCTCGCGCTTTGGAAGCCCTGCGCGCATGGGAAAATCGGTTTTCGGAAGATTGAGAGTGTTGTTAAAATCCTGTGACATATGATACTCCTAAAATGATTTATAAAAACGACACAGACGGGGCTGGCGCAATCAGCGCCGCCCCGCCGATTATTATCGATTGAAACAGCAAATCACCATATCAGAAAGAAAAAGGCTGAGTGCTGCCGAAG
>CACYDX010000242.1 GCA_902773255.1 Oscillospiraceae bacterium | reverse complement strand
GGATGTGAATGAATGAGTATATCCGATATAATTGCTCTGCTCAGCGGCATAGCTCTGTTTCTTTTCGGAATGTCGCTCATGGGCGACGGACTTAAGAAGGTCTCCGGAAACAAGCTCGAGCCCATACTTTTCCGCCTCTCGGGCACTCCTGCAAGGGGCATCGCCCTCGGCGCGGGGGTAACCGCTGTGATCCAGTCCTCGTCGGCGACCTCCGTTATGATGGTAGGCTTCGTAAACTCCGGGCTGATGAAGGTGCGCCAGGCGATATCCGTTATCCTTGGGGCCATCCTGGGCACAAGCATAACCGGCTGGGTGATCTGTCTCGGCTATTTAGACAGCGGCTCCGGTCTCAGCAGTCTGCTCTCCACGTCAACGCTCACCGGCATCATAGCCGTTATAGGCATAATACTGCGCATGTTCGGCAAAAAGCGCGTCCACAAGAGCGTGGGCGATATAATGATGGGCTTTGCCGTCCTTATGTTCGGCATGAGCACCATGAGCGGCTCGGTGAAAGGCCTTGGTGATCAGCCGTGGTTCAAGGGTCTCCTTTCCACAATGACCCAGCCTATATTCGGCATAATGGTGGGTCTGCTCTTCTCCGCACTGCTGCAGTCCGCCTCGGCGGCCGTCGGTATCGTTCAGGCTATGTCCGTCACCGGCGCGATGACTCTCGGCTCCGCGCTGCCCCTCCTCATGGGCATCACCATAGGCGCGGCGCTTCCCGTGCTGCTCTCGGCTCTCGGAGCGAACACCGCCGGCAAGCGCACCGCCTTCAGCTACCTTGTGGCCTCCTTCATGGGGGTTATGGTGTGCGCCTCGATATTTTATATTGCGGACGCAATGTTCCGTTTCAGCTTCCTTAAGATGACGATGGATCCTTTCTCCATTGCCTTCACGAACACGGTGCTCCGCCTCGCTATCCTCGCTCTGCTTGCACCCTTCATTGACGTGCTGGAGGCGGTGTCGGTAAGCCTCGTTCCTGAAAGGAACGCCGAGGCCGATCCCGCACTCAGGCTTGAGGAACGTTTCCTCAGCCACCCTGCTCTTGCCATAGAGCAGAGCCGTCTCACGATCTGCGAGATGGCCGGGAAGACAGAGGAGGCCATGAAGGCTGCGGCAAAGCTCCTCAGCGCTTACAGCGAAGCTGGTTTCGAGTATGTCCAGAAGCTGGAGGACGAGGGTGACCGCTATGAGGATGCGCTGGGCACCTATCTCGTAAAGCTGACGGGTCGCGATCTTTCTGAAAGCCAGGGCAAGGCTGCGTCCGTCTTCCTGCATACCCTTTCCGACTTCGAAAGGATATCCGACCATGCCCGCAATATTGCCAGAAGCGCCAGTGAGATCCACGAAAAGAACATGGCCTTCTCCGAGGATGCGCAGCATGAACTGTCGGTAATGGCGGCGGCTGTCCTGGAGACCATGAGGATCACGAGGAAAGCCTTTGATTCAAACGATCTGGAGCTTGCCGGGCAGGTGCAGCCGTTGGAGGAAGTGGTGGACGACCTCAGCGACGAGCTCAAGCTCAGGCATGTGGAACGTCTCCAGAAAGGGCGCTGCACCATCGCCAACGGCTTTGTGTTCAACGATCTTATCACCAATTTTGAGCGCGTGAGCGATCAGTGCTCCAACATAGCGGTCGCCATGATAGAGCTCAGCAGCGGAGCCTTTGATACCCACGAGTATCAGGATGAGATGGAAAAGGAGCACTCCGCCGATTATGATCACTGGCTGCAGACCTACAGGGCAAAATTTGCGTTGAACTGAAAAAGAAAAGATGCAGGGCAGAGGTTTTTCCTCTGCCCTGCATTGTTATATCTGTGAGAGCTGATCAGTCTGCGTATATGAATATGCAGTCATCACCGGCGTGACCGGTCTCATCATCCCACATGACCTCATACGCACTGTTGAGAACGAAAGTGCCCGTGCCGTTTTCATATTCAACCGCATCAGTGAATTCCGTCTCGGAGCTGTAGGTGCGGATCCAGCTGCGGGCGTTCTCGTAGCGCAGTTCTGCTCCGCGGCCGGTTGCAACGGCGGTCATGCTCCAGTTGACGCTCTCGAAAGCGCTGCCTGCCCAACGGATGTCCACGTTGTATACGCCTTCGGCATCGCCTTTGGTGATCGTGATAACTCCGCGTCCGGCATATTTCTCGGCCCATCTGCCTAGCATGTCATCGGGAACGTAGCTGTTGGTGCCGCCGGTGTATTCAGCTATCGCCCTGTACCAGCGGTAAACTATCTCGCTCGCCTTTGCGGCGGGGTCGTCGAAGTCAGCTATGTAGAGTTCTTCATAACCGTCGCCCCATACGTGGCGGACATAGTTTTCACCGCCCTCCGCAAAGAAGAAGTCGAAGCGGTCGCCGAGGTCGGGGAATGTGATAACGGCGTATTCTCCGTCCGGTGCCTCGGTGTCACCGGCGTACTCATAGCTTACGCCCTCGGTGAGCGCCCGCACAAATTCACTTGCATCGAGATCCTTCGGATCCAGCGGTCCGTACTCAAGGGTGGATACCGTGTAACTGATGCCGGGCTGGTAGAGTATCCTGTAAAGATCCATATCCAGAGCACTGTTGCCGCGGTGTTCGGCGCGAAGACCGGGGTTTTCGTCAACAAAGCCGGAGCGCATGCTCCAAGCCCATTCGTTGAGCGCGCTCCAAAGCGCGCTGTCCTCATACATCTTCTCGTTGCTCTCACGGAACATGCGCACGTCCGTCGGGTGGCAGAGGAGATAGTAGTTTCCGTCCGCGTCGGAGGCGATAACTTCTCTGCCGGACATGTCATAGCAGAGCATCTCGTGCAG
>CACYDX010000241.1 GCA_902773255.1 Oscillospiraceae bacterium | reverse complement strand
GTTTATGCTGTATCAGTCGGCTGTTATGTATACGGGCAGAAAAATGAGCCCGATAGGAGAGTAGATGGAGTTTAATGAAAAATTTCGGGAACTGAGAAAAGCAAGATCACTGACACAGGAAGAGCTGGCTGAGGCACTGTTTGTCTCAAGGACTGCGATATCAAAGTGGGAATCTGGTCGTGGTTATCCAAGCCTTGATTCGCTGAAGGAAATATCGAAGTTTTTCTCTATTTCAATCGATGATCTGATCTGCCCGGAAGAAATCATTTCTGCGGCGAAAGATGAGAAGAAAGAGTGTATTGATAAATATATTTCACTGATCTGCAGCACACTGGATATCCTGCCGGTATTGCTTCTGGTTATGCCTGTTTTCGGAAATGGAACAGATAGTCCTTCCTCGGTATCTCTCTATGCAATCACGGGTATAAGCACATGGATAAAAACTGTATTTGGCTTCTTGATCGGGATAACGGTTATGAACGGTATCTGTGGTTTTATCATCAGTCGTTTTGATAAACCGGTTTGGAATCGTCACAGACTTGTTACAGGGATTGTGCTGTCCATTGCAGGTACGGCGGTATTTATTCTGACAAGACAGCCATATGCAGGCATTATCTATCTGATCATTTTGGTCGTGAAGGGCGTGCTGATCGGAAGGGGAAGGAGTTTGCGATGAATGATTATGTGATTCGTTTAGAAGAAAAGAAAGATTACAGAGAAGTCGAAAATCTGGTCAGGGAGTCATTCTGGAATGTGTATAAACCGGGATGCAGTGAGCACTATGTGATCCATATGCTCCGGGATGATCCGGCGTTTGTTTCGGAACTTGATTTTGTTATGGAGCAAGACGGGAAGCTGATCGGACAGAACATGTTCATGAAGACGATCATTGAAGCAGATGATGGCAGGACAATCGATGTCCTTACTATGGGACCGATCGGCATTATCCCGGAACTGAAGCGTAAGGGATATGGAAAAGCCATACTGGACTATTCGCTTGAAAAGGCTTTGGAGATGGGGTTCGGTGCTGTGCTTTTTGAGGGGAATATTGACTTCTACGGTAAGAGCGGGTTTACCTATGCCAGAGAGTTTGGCATCCGTTATCATGATCTGCCTGAGGGTGCAGATGATTCATTTTTCCTGTGCAAAGAACTCATTCCGGGTTATCTCGATGATATCACAGGGGTGTATCAGACACCGAAGGGATATTACGTGAAGGATGAGGAAGTGGACGAATTTGATAAGGAATTTCCGCCGAAGGAAAAGCTGAAGCTTCCGGGGCAGATATTCTGAATAAGTTGCCGGTAGAGAGGTTGTAATCTTTCTGCCGGTATCTTTTGTTTTTGGGCTCTGTTATGTTATAATTGTACTAGTATATATCATGTATTATCACCTGATCCTGGTTGTGAAATACCGGAGGAATGTTATGAGAGCAGAACGGTATGTGTCTGATGAGGATGGAGTACCGGCTGCGGATGGGGGATTCGGCAGGAAGTGAGAACTGATATGCGTGAAGCTGTTTTTGAATACATCAAAAAGAAATATAAGGTCTCTCCGGAGTACCCGTGGGCGAAGTATGACAGTAATGCTGTTTTTCGGCATACAGATAACAGGAAGTGGTTTGCTCTTGTGATGGATGTCCAGAGTAGTAAGCTCGGGATGCATGGAGATGAATATATCGATGTGATCAACCTGAAAGTAGAGGATATGTTTTTTCGGGATATGCTGATCCGGCAGAATGGGATCCTGCCGGCATATCATATGAACAAGCAGCATTGGATCACGGTTCTCCTTGACGGGACGGTTCAAAACGATAAAGTTTTTGATCTGATCGACATGAGTTTTATGGCTACGGCTTCAAAAAAGAAGAAAGAGAAGATCCGAGGACCGAAGGAATGGATCATCCCGGCCAATCCGAAGTTCTATGACATTATTCATGCATTCGATGATACTGATGAAATTGACTGGAAGCAGGGAACAGGAATCAAGGTGGGAGACACGGTGTATATGTATGTGGCGACGCCGGTGTCCGCGATCATGTATAAGTGTAAAGTAACGGAAACAGATATTCCGTACAGGTATCAGGATGAAAACCTGACGATCAAGGCATTGATGAAGATCAAGTTGCAGAAGCGGTATGATCCGGAGGTATTTACCTTTGATGTACTGAAGGAAGAGTACGGGATTTTTGCAGTCAGAGGTCCGAGAGGGATACCGCATTCGCTGAGTGAGGCACTAAAAGGCGTAAAGGAAGATGCAGAAATACAAGTGGAGTGAGGTATTTCTATGGATGCAAAAAGAGGATTCGTGCCGGAGGATGAAAGGAACTTTTCTTCTGAAGCATTGCAGCTTATGAAAACAGCCTCCCGGCATATCCGCTATCTCGTCAATGAAGGCTACGACCTGAAGTCTGCATCCACGTTCGTAGGAAATCATTATCTGCTGTCTGAAAGGCAGAGGCTTGCGCTTATACGAAGTGTGGCAACGGATGAGCAGATCTCTGCCAGGAAGAACAAGCAGGCGCAGCTTGAGGAGCTTGCTGGTAAAGAGGTCTGGATCGATGGCTTTAATACCATCATCACCTTGGAGGTGATCTTCAGTGATTCGATTTTCTGTTCCTGCATGGACGGGACGCTGCG
>CACYDX010000240.1 GCA_902773255.1 Oscillospiraceae bacterium | reverse complement strand
CTTGCTCTCGCCATATACATTCAGCGGTGCGAAATCCTTGCAGTCAGGCTGCCAGGGCCGCTCACCCCCTCCTGAAAACACATAGTCAGTCGAAATATAGAGCATTCTGCAATCCAAAGCTCTGCATACTTTCGCAATATTCTCCGTGCCGACGGAATTTACGGCGAACACCTTTTCCCGGTTCTCCACGTCTTCCGCGGCGTCAACGGCTGTCCAGGCGGCGCAGTGGATCACGGCGTCAGGACTGATTTTTTCAAGCACGGCGCCGACTGAAGCGGCATCGCTTATATCCATATCCGCCGAGCCCAGTCCGAAGACTTCATGGCCGCGCTTTTTCAATTCGATCACAACATCGCTTCCGAGCTGGCCGGTGGCGCCTGTTACGGCTATCCGCATCTTATCTGTTTCCATAAATTCTCTCATAGTAGTTCATGTATTCACCGCTGATGATGCTCTCCCACCACTCAGTATTATTAAGATACCAGTCGATCGTTAGATCGATCCCGTCGGCAAATTTAGTCTCCGGAAGCCAGCCGAGCTCATCATGGATCTTTGTGGGGTCGATGGCATAGCGCAGATCATGGCCTTTGCGGTCGGTCACAAAGCGGATGAGAGACTCCGGCTTGTTCAGCTTTCTGCAAATGAGCTTCACAATATCGATATTTCTCATCTCGTTGTGCCCGCCGATATTATATACCTCACCGACAGTGCCGTTATGGATAACGAGATCTATTGCCTTGCAGTGATCCTCAACATAAAGCCAGTCGCGCACGTTCTCGCCCGTTCCGTATACTGGCAGAGGCCTGTCGTTCAAGGCGTTGGCTATCATGAGAGGAATGAGCTTCTCGGGGAAGTGATAGGGACCGTAATTATTAGAGCAGCGGCTTATGGTGGTCGGCAGATCGTAGGTGCGGTTATAGGCCATTACCAGCAGATCGGCAGAAGCCTTTGAGGCGCTGTACGGACTTGAGGTATGGATAGGGGTCTGCTCCGTAAAGAAAAGATCCGGCCTGTCGAGAGGAAGGTCTCCGTAGACCTCGTCGGTGGAGACCTGATGATATCTCTTTATGCCGTATTTGCGGCAGGCGTCCATCATCACCTGTGTGCCGAGAATATTGGTCTGAAGGAAAATCTCAGGCCCTTCTATGGAACGGTCGACATGGCTCTCAGCGGCAAAGTTTACAACGATATCCGGTTTTTCCTTTTCGAATATCTCATAAATTCCATTGCGGTCACATATATTTGTTTTGTAAAAAACAAAATTCGGGTTTTTCAGCGCTTCCTCAAGCGTTGAAAGATTGCCGGCGTATGTGAGGCAGTCAACGCAGACTATCCGGTAATCCGGATACTTTTTAAGCATGTAGTATACGAAATTTGAGCCGATGAATCCGGCTCCGCCGGTTACAAGAACGGTCATGTCATTTCTCCCTGAAAAATAATCTTTGACTCCGCAAGAGCAGGGAGTCTGCGATCCTTATCGCTGAGGATCAGTTCTCCAACATCCGGCCAGTCCACGGCAATATCCGGATCGTTCCAGATTATGCCGCCCTCATCCTCCGGATGATAAAACTCATCGCATTTATAGGCGAATTCCGCATAATCGGATATAACGAGAAATCCATGGGCAAAACCCCTGGGTATCATGAACTGCCTGCGGTTCTCAGCGCTGAGGAGGACTCCCGTCCATTTTCCGTAAGTACCGCTGCCCTCGCGCAGGTCAACAGCCACATCAAAAACCTCTCCGCTCAGAACGCGGACAAGCTTTGCCTGAGGATGCTCTTTCTGAAAATGCAGCCCTCTGAGCACTCCTTTTCTGCTACTCGACTGATTGTCCTGAACGAACCTGTAATCGAGTCCGGCAGCGATGAAATCAGATTCCTTGTATGTCTCCATGAAATAACCGCGCGCATCGCCGTAGGTCTTCACGTCGATCACATACACGCCTTTTAGCTCTGTTTCGTTAAAAATGAAGTTTCCCATCAGTATAGTATCTTCCCTTCCGCAACTGACCTGAGGTGGGCTCCGTACGGTGACTTCCCATAGTTCGATGCGGCCTCGAGGATCTTCGCCCTGCTGATCCAGCCGAACTTATATGCTATCTCTTCGGGCGCCGAAATGACCACGCTCTGCCTTTTCTGCACCATCCGAACAAATTCAGAGGCCTCGAGAAGGGAGTCCATGGTGCCGGTGTCTAGCCAGGCAAAGCCCCTGCCCAGAATCTGAACATCGAGTTTTCCTTCATTCAGATATATCTCGTTGAGAGTTGTGATCTCAAGCTCGCCTCTGGCCGAAGGCATTATGGTATCCGCCTTGTCAGAAACACCGGAAGGATAGAAATAGAGACCTGTAACGGCATAGTTCGATTTAGGCTTTGCGGGTTTTTCCTCTATGGAGATCGCTTTGCCCTCACTGTCGAATTCCACCACACCGAACCTCTCGGGATCAGGTACATAGTAACCGAAAACAGTAGCTCTGCCGTTTTCGGCATCGAGCGCGGCTTTTCTCAGTATCCTGCTGAAGCCGTTGCCGTAGAAAATATTATCACCGAGGACCATCGCTCCCGGCTCGCCCGCCAGAAATTCTCTTCCAAGAATGAAAGCCTGCGCAAGGCCGTCAGGCGAAGGCTGAACAACATAGGAAAGATCAAGCCCAAACTGACTGCCGTCACCGAGCAGGCGCTCGAAATTGGGAATATCCACCGGTGTGGAAATGATCAGGATCTCTCTTATCCCGGCCAGCATCAATGTTGACAGCGGATAAAACACCATAGGCTTGTCATAGACCGGCAGGAGCTGCTTCGATGTTACTTTTGTGAGCGGGTACAGTCTGGTACCGGAGCCCCCCGCGAGTATTATTCCTTTCATTACCTATCCTCCTTTTCCCTTTTAAGCAGGATACCGAACGGCTCTAATGAGCCGTATATGATCGCAAGGTGCGCCGCCCTTTTCAGCAGCACCAGCCTGCATCTGAGATCTTTTTCTCCGTAACAGGTGCGCATATCTCCCGAATATAACTTGAACCTGTTCATTGCCGCTTCACGCGAAGGTCTTTCCGTTCCTGAAAAACCCTGTTCGCAGTATACCGGAACAACAGCTGTTCTTATCCCCCTGCGCTTCATATCTCTCAGGAATGAGATATCGACGCAGTCAAGAAAGAGGTCTTCATTATATCTGTAATCAGAGAAAACATCAAGCGGGATAAGCATGCCGGAATTGAAGGCAAGGATATTGCCTGCCGGTTCCGATGCGCATTCTTCGTATGAACGGAAAAACCGTCTTCCGCGCTCCCGCCACGGCGAGAGGATCCTTCCTTTATTCATCATCACGGGCAGCAGGATATCCGCAGCGTTTTTTTCCGCTTCAGCTTTCATGTCTGAGCAGAAAGTGTTACCCGGCTCTGTGTCATCATCCATGATGCAGATGAAGCCGGCGGCATTTTCGGCCTTCAGATGATCAAGCGCGCAGTTATAGGCCGCAGGCAGTCCGTGGTTACCCGTCCCTCCCAAATATGTCCAGCCGTTCGCCGCGCATTCGTCTTTTATGCCGAGATCAGTATCGCTGTTATCATACACCAGGACACGGAAATCCAGTGAAGTCTGCGACATAAGGCTGCGGCAGGCGATGCTGTCTGCGCATGTTCTGTTATGGATGACTACAAGGACATATAGCATGCTGTCAGCCCTTTCCGTTTTTTACAGTCATTTCCGGCATGCTTCCAGTTCCTTCAGGATCCTGCCGTTCATCATCCGGCGCTCTTCATCTCTGAACCAGCCGTATTTATTGAAATAGCGGCAGGCTGATACTATATGTGCCCTGAGCATGTCCCAGTCGGAATAGGATAATCTCGCCTGCCTGTGGACGACAGTGACTTCAGGATAATACAGGGTCTTCCCGATCCTGTGCAGGCGGCGGATAAGATCGAAATCCTCACAGTACATGAAGAAGCGCCCGTCAAACCTGATATCATGTTCCTTCAGAGTCTTCGTCCTCATGAACATGAAGCATCCGGAAAGACACGGCGGATCTATCACCCTGTCATAGCCGAACGATGCCAGAACATATCTCTCGTTATTCTTTTTGAAAACGCCCCTGTTCGGGAAAAAACGACGAAAGATCAGGTCCGCGGGCGTCGGCAGAAGCTTGCACAGATGCTGTACGGTCCCTGCCTCGTTAACAATCTTGGGCAGTACATAAACGATATCCGGATCCGAACCGGCAAAGTCCGCAAGTGCGTCAATCATCTCCGGCTCAAACTTAAGATCGGGATTCATTACAAGATGGTACTCCGAACCTGCGTCGATCGCTTTTTCTATCCCGATATTATTTGCCCTGCCGTATCCGAGGTTTTCTCCGTTAAATATGTATTCAACACCGGTCAGGTCCCCGAGAAAGGTCAGCGCACTGTCCCGCTCCGGAGAATTGTCCAGAAAGAAAAGCTTTCTTTCCGGGCCGGGAGCAAAGCTTTTAAGTATGGTATCCACTTCATCCAGCGGCGTTTTATACAAAACGACAGACGCAGTGATCACGCTTATATTCCCCTTTCGGCAAGTTTCCTGCTGAGCGCCTTATGTATCGGTTTTTCAAGAAGATAGAACGAACCTGTTCCGATGGCAATGTTCAGCAGAATAACAACGAGCTCCGCCCATCTGGTGGCAAAGTTGATTCCGAGATGCAGAACGCTGTCCGCTATGGACAGAAGAATGTTGAATTCCATATGCCAGATATATACTCCCAGGGTTATCTTCCCGAGGAATCCGAAAGCCTTGTGATTCAGCAGCTTCTGGGCAACATCAGATTTGATCAGCACTATTATCGCGGGATAATAGATGAATAACATAAGGTAAGTCATTCCATACCGCATGACCTCATATCTGAAGATCAGCAGCAGTGAAAAACTCACCAGAATGAAAAGGCTCATTAGCACGGCGATCCGGTTGGGCCCCCGGTTTTCAAGGACTGACGCCAGCAGCACTCCGGTGAAAAAGGACATATACCCGAAGGAAGCCGCAATACCTATAAACGGCAGATTGTTCCATGCGGTGACGTTGAACGCGGACGCCCCCAGGATCACCATAAACCAGCAGGCGTATCTCCAGTTTATCTCAAACCTCCGGCTGAGCCTGACCGCTATAAAGAACAGTGCATAACAAAGCAGCAGCACGCTCAGATACCACAGGTGGGAATTGACGAACATCTCAGTGAACGGGCCGCCCGACTGGACCAAAAAGGCTGTTGCAAGAATCTTCCAGACGGAGAAATCCTTTCCCCTCCATGTGACATAGGTCATGAGGCCATAGAAAAACGTGCTTATGGCGGCGACCGGAACGATCCTTATCAGCTTGCCGGAGTAATATTTGTCAAATCTTAATCCGTTCCGGATCTTATCGATGCTGTTATACGAAAGGTATCCGGATATGATGAAGAACAGACCGCTGATATTGACGATCCAGTAGTAGAAATTCTCTGTTGTAAAATCAAGGGAAGAAAAATGCACATCGAACTGATCCTCATAGTGCCCCATGACTACTGCCAGGGCACAGATAAACCTGAGCAGATCAAGTGCATAATCATGCTTTCTTTTTTCCATATCTTATGATCCCTGAATACTTTTTATGCCGACGGAGAAGCATCCGCAGCGGCCGGCATGCTGCCGGTCTTCTTTTTTATCAGTCTGTTGAGCGGAGTTTCAATAAAGACGAAAGACAGCGCGCCGATGACGATGACGGTAAGTAGGATCGCCATCTCGACGAAGCAATTTGAAAAGTTGACGCCGATTTTGCGTATTTCATTCACTATGGTGCACAGTGTATAGAATTCAAAGTGCCAGATATAAACGCTGAACG
>CACYDX010000239.1 GCA_902773255.1 Oscillospiraceae bacterium | reverse complement strand
TTTTCAAGCTGACCGATGTGTATCTCCTGTCCCATTATCGGGGCAGGAGTATTCTTTTAAGACGAAATGAGGCATGGAAATGGACAACAAGGAAAAACAGGTTATATTCTCGGGTATTCAGCCCTCCGGAAGTCTCCATCTCGGGAACTATCTCGGAGCTATAAAGAACTGGGTGTCTCTCGCGGATGAATACAACTGCTACTATTGCATAGTTGATATGCACTCCATCACTGTGAGGCAGGAGCCCGCGGAGCTCAGGAAGCGCGCTCTCATGCAGCTTGCCCAGTATGTTGCCTGCGGTCTCGATCCGAAGGAAAACACCTTATTCATCCAGAGCCATGTGCACGAGCATGCCGAACTCGGATGGGTGCTCAACTGCTATACCATGTTCGGCGAACTGAGCCGCATGACACAGTTCAAGGATAAGAGCGCAAAGCATGCCGAGAATATAAACGGCGGTCTTTTCACCTACCCCACACTGATGGCTGCGGATATCCTACTCTATCAGACGGACAAGGTGCCGGTCGGAGAAGACCAAAAGCAGCATGTTGAGCTCTCGAGAGATATAGCCATACGCTTCAACAATCTCTACGGAGAGACCTTCAAGGTGCCGGATCCTTTCATCCCCAAAGTAGGCGCAAGGATCATGGGCCTGAGCGATCCGAAGTCCAAGATGTCCAAGTCCGATCCGCAGGGCTGTGTGTTCCTTATGGACAGCCCGGATGAGATATCCCGCAAGTTCAAGAGAGCGGTAACCGACTCCGATTCCGAAAACTGCGTTCGCTTTGCCCCAGACGAGAAGCCGGGCGTAGCCAACCTGATGAACATCTACTCATCCGTTACAGGAAAGAGCTTCGAGGAGATAGAGAAGGAGTTTGCCGGAAAAGGCTACGGCGTTTTCAAGCCGGCGGTCGGCGAAGCAGTCATCGAGACTCTCAGGCCCATCAGAGAGGAAGCAGAGCGCATCCTCTCGGACAAGGCTTACCTGCAGAGCATTTATACCGAAGGTGCACAGAAAGCATCGAACACAGCCAGAAAGACACTCAGGAAGGTATATAAAAAGCTGGGCTTCGTGGAGAAACCTCAGTTATGACTCCAATTATAAAAGCAGCCGTCTTTTCCGACACGCACTCCTCCAACGCCCTGATGCTCGAGGCAATCAGGCGCTACAGGCCGGACGTCGTGATCCATCTGGGTGACTACGAAAGAGACGCTGAGATCATCAGGCGGGAGTTTCCGGAAGTTGCCCTTTATAACGTATGCGGCAACTGCGATATGGTGCCTTCAGCGCCGGCAGAGGATATCGTTCCTCTCGGTCCTGTGAAGGCATTCATCACGCACGGCCATCTTTACGGCGTTGACTGGGATGATTATTCAAGGCTAGGCTATGCTGCTCTGGAGCGAGGGGCTGTTATTGCCATGTTCGGCCACACCCACGAGCCCCTGAATGACGACTTCGGCAGCGTGAAGCTCCTCAATCCCGGCTCAGCCGGCAGAGGCTATCAGCCTACCTGGGCGAAGGTGGAAGTCTATGAAAACGGAGCAGTTTCAACGGAGATCGCAGCGCTGTGATACTTGCTTCCCTGCTCAGTCCGGGATGTATGTTTTTATATTATGTTAACCTTATCAGGAGGTCTGATACATGAAGGAAATGAAATGGTTCGAAGAGATGGAGACGCGCATACCCAAGGGAAAGGTGCGCACCCGTTTCGCCCCCTCTCCAACAGGCTACATGCACGTGGGCAATCTTCGCACCGCCCTTTATACCTACCTTATAGCCAGACACGCTGACGGCACATTCATTCTCAGGATAGAGGACACTGACCAGGGCAGGCTCGTTGAAGGGGCTGTTGATGTTATATACAAGACTCTCGCAGAGTGCCACATAAGCCATGATGAAGGCCCTGACGTGGGCGGACCGGTGGCCCCGTATATACAGACAGAGCGCAGGCCGCTTTACAAAGAATACGCCGGGCTGCTCATGCAGCGCGGACATGCCTACCGATGCTTCTGCGAAAAGACCGAGTCTGAAGAGGACAGCGGAGATTTCGACCGCGCTGAGGACCCCTGCAGAAGCATGACTCAGGAGGAATCAGACAGAAGAGCTACCGCCGGTTAACCCTATGTTATCCGGCAGAAGATCCCTTATGAGGGCACCACCACATTCCATGACGAGATATTCGGTGACATCACCGTTGATAATTCCTCTCTGGATGACCAGGTGCTCATTAAAAGAGACGGCCTTCCCACATACAATTTTGCAAACGTTGTGGACGACCATCTCATGGGCATAACCCACGTTGTGCGCGGCAGCGAATACCTCTCCTCGGCCCCCAAATACAACCTGCTCTATGAGGGTTTCGGCTGGGATATCCCGAAATACGTGCACTGCTCCCCTGTTATGCGCGATGCTCACAACAAGATGTCCAAAAGGCACGGGGACCCCTCGTACGAGGACCTCATAGCACAGGGCTTCCTTACAGACGCCGTTCTGAACTATGTTGCCCTGCTGGGATGGAACCCGAAGAGCGAACGCGAGATATTCACGCTTGACGAGCTCATCGAAGTATTTGATATGGCCGGCATATCCAAATCCCCCGCAATATTTGACATTGAAAAGCTGAAGTATTTCAACAGCGAGTATATCCGCGCCATGAGTCCTGAGCAGTTCGCTGCCGTCGCCGAGCCTTATATCAGGCAGGCAGTCAAAAATCCCGCCTTTGATGCGGCGGCGATCTCAGCTCTTCTTCAGCAGCGCACAGAGGTACTCACCGATATTCCGGAAAAGCTGGATTTCTTCGATGAACTGCCGGATTATGACACAGAGCTCTTCACACACAAGAAATCCAAATCCGATTCACAATCCTCCCTCGAAGTGCTCGAAGCGGTAAAGCCGCTGTTTGAAGCGCTGGACGAATGGGACGATGAGCACATACTCGCCGTTATGACCTCGCTGGTGGAAAAGATGGAGACTAAGAACGCAAAGGTGATGTGGCCGATACGCATCGCCGCAGCCGGCAAGGCGGTAACACCCGGCGGCGCGGTGGAGATCTGCCGCATCCTCGGCAAGGACGAGACACTGCGTAGGTTAAATATTGCAATAAATAAGTTGAACTGAATTAACCCTTATATGAAAGGAACCATGGGCAAAACCCATGGTTCCTTTCATATACCGATATATCAGCTGTAAAACTCGATCTCAGAAATACAGGTGTCAGTGCTTTTTCCCTTATAAACTCTATCGATCGTAAACTCAACATATTCTGTGGTCACCGGTTCGCTCAACTTATAGCATGGTCCGCTGACTTTGTCATCAAGGTAAACAGTACAAGATCTGCCGTCCGAGAATGTAAGCGTCATCTCCTTGGGCCTGCTGTTATTATAAAACCCGGTCTGCTTTGCCTGATATCCCGGATAGATACGGATGATCGAGATCGTGACCTCTTTTCTGAAATAGATGGTTATACTTTCACCAATACCATGGCCTTTTACACCTTCACGCCAGGTCGTTGACTTGCTACCATCAAGGACGTTATCAGCATGATATCTCTTTGTTCCCCAGGTCATCTCAGAACTGGCTTCAGCATGTGAGGGATTGATCTTTTTATACTTTTTCAGGTTGACGGTCACAAGATCGGCCGTAAGGTCATCATCTGCCGCAAAAGAGATGGGGATCACCGTAAGGATCATTACCAGCACCAGGCAAAGTGAAAGCGTTCTTCTGAGGATCTTTGCTGTTTTCATTTTATCAAGTCCTTTCTCAATTTGCTAAATCGGTTATGGTTTTATAATACTTCTGCAAATTCTGTTCTGTCAATACATACACATAAATCGGGAATTTGTTACATTGTTACCAGGCGGTAAATTCTTCATAGTACTTTTCAGTTATCTCTCTCCAATATTCGGCTTGTGTTCTTTCCCACCGTATCCACATAGTATCCATTGCACCAGAACTCTCTGCTCCCGTACTTGTATTTCAGTTCGCCGAATTGCTCATACAGCATCGTGCTGCTATTCCCTTTCAGATATACCATGAAAATTGATACTGATATCTTTGGCGGGATCTCAACCAGCATATGCACATGGTCCGGACAGCACTCTGCCTCGATAATATTTACTCCTTTCCACTCACACAATTGCCGCAGTATCTTCCCTATTTCCGCTTTCTTCTCTCCGTAAAACACTTTCCTCCGATACTTCGGTGCAAACACTACATGATATTTGCAATTCCATTTCGTGTGCGATAAACTGTTTATGTCATTCAGCCCCATTCTGAATGTCCTCCTTTTGCTCTTCTTTGTGCAGTTGGCAGACCGCACTCTGATTATACCGCAAAAGGAGTTTTTCTTTTCCCCTCATCGCTTAAGCTCTTTTGAACCACGCGCCTAGCGCGTGGTTTTCAGTATATAAAAAACCGGCCCGGCAAATGGCCGGACCGGTTTTTATACCGGTATATCAGCTGTAAAACTCGATTTCGGAAATGCAGGTGTCAATGCTGTTTCCCTTATATACTTTATCGATCGTAAACTCAATAGATTCCGTGGTCACCGGTTCGCTCAGCTTAAAGCATTGTCCGCCGAGCCTGTTCGCAAGCTTAACAGTACAGGTCCTGCCGTCAGAGAATGTAAGCGTCATCTCCTTGGGCCTGCTGTTATTAGTAAAGCCGGTCAGCTTTGACTGATACCCAGGATAGATCCGGATGACTGAGATCTCGACCTCTTTCTTGAAGTATACGGTTATGCTTTCACCGATGCCATGACCTTTAACGCCTTCACGCCAGGTGGACAGTCTGCTGCCATCGAGGACGTTATCGGCAGGATATTTCTTTGTTCCCCAGGTCATCACAGAACTGGCTTCAGCATGTGAGGGTTTGATCTTTTTATAATCTTTCACGTTAACGGTCACAGCGTCAGCCGTAAGGTCATCATCTGCCGCAAAAGCGGCGGGTATCGCCGTTAGAATCATTACCAGCACCAGGCAAAGTGACAGTGTTCTTCTGAGGATCTTTGCTGTTTTCATTTTATAAAGTCCTTTCTTTATTGTTATTATAATTCTTTTATGAACATATATTACTATTTCAGGCTCTGTTCTGTCAATACATATACATAAAACGGGAATATGTTTCAATATAACCAATCAAAGAGTTCTTTCCAGAGCTTTTCAGTTTTCTCTCTCCAATATTCAGCTTTTTCCGGATCTTTTTCTGTTCCGAATCCTTCCTCATACATCCA
>CACYDX010000238.1 GCA_902773255.1 Oscillospiraceae bacterium | reverse complement strand
GCCCATCTCTTCGGCGTAGGGAAGGAGACGCTCGAAGATCCTGGCGTTCACGATGGTGTGGTCGAATTCGTCATTCATGATCCAGCGGCCGTTGTGCCCGTCGTGGCTGAGCTTTATGAATTTGCAACCGAGTTTCTTTGCGGAACGGAGATACTGCATCGTAACTTCGAACACTTCATCGTCCGAGAGGAATCTCTTCTTGTCCTTCCAGTAGCGCCTGTCGGCAAAATGCTCGTAGCAGACGGGTTCGATGCCGATGTTGTCCAGCAGGTAGTTCCATTTGTAGAGGAATTCATCTGAAATATACGGGAAGGACGGGATAAGCTCTTCGCCGAAGATCTCAATGCCTTCTCCGCCGCAGCCCTTTATGGCAGTCAGAACGCCCTGCAGATCAAGGTCGCCGCGCCATATGGCTTCCTGATATGAATAGGTGCTTGCACCGAGATGTATATCTTTGCTGCTCATTGTTATTCCCTCCTTCTTCAAACGATGGTAACGTCTTTTTCACAGTAGCAGGTGCTGGAGTAATGGTCGCGCAGCGCAAGCCCGTACCTGACCTTGTGCACGCCCTGCGGGATGCCGCCGGGTTTCTTGATGAACACGGGGAGGTAATCATGGAAGTCCCACATGAACTCATTGTCGAAATGTCCGGTTCCGACCAGTGAAAGCGGGAAGTCCTTGTCCTTGTACCAGATATACTTGACGTCATCGGGGATCCACTCACCGTCCACTTCGAAAGCGAGTTCTTGGATCTGGTTTATAGGCAATCCGCGATAGCCGGGTATCCTTACCTTGAGAAGATAGCCCACGGCTTCGCCTTTCTCATAAATGTTCATGCCGTATGAGTGCATGAGAAGAGGATTGTACAGACCGCGTCCGTAGAAATCCTCCATTTTGTCGAATGCGGGCTGGTTTTTGCCCATGCCGATGCATTCACGTTTCAGGATCTTGATAGGTTCCATATAAGGGGCACTCCTTTCAGATGTTTTTATATCTAAGTAATATGTTTCCTTTTAAACAGTGTATTCAGAACGGGCCTGCCATTCAGTCCTGATCAAGAGCATATTCCGCTGCACGCTCGCCGGCTATGCGTCCGGTGTTGACGGCAAATCCCATTGTGTTGCCGGGGAGATAGAACATATAGGTGCCGTCATAGATTTCATTGATGTCGCTTCCGGCGCCCCAGAGTCCGGGTATCGGATTGTTACCGCTGTCGACGACCTCCTGTTTCCAGTTGACCTTTATTCCGCCCAAAGTGCCGTAACCTCCGATCGTACCTATCGCAGCATAGAAACGTTTGCCGTTGTACGGGAGGAGATATTTGCGGCTCTTACCGAATACATCGTCGTAGTTCATGTCACAGGCGTCATTGTATTCTTCGACTGTTTCAACAAGATTATCCGCATTGATCCCTGCTTTTTCAGCAAGTTCCTCAAGAGAATCCGCGGCAAAGAAGCAGTCGGGATAGAGTTCGGTCAGTTTTGTGAAGCGCTCGTCAAAGTTATCGACATCGCTTCCACCGAATACGCTGGAGGTGAATGGCATGCCGTTGCGGCGGAACTTCTTGATGATGGAATCATCAAGGATGTTGTATATACGTTTATCGGTCTGCTCATCGATGATGTTTGCAGCTACCGATGTGTTCTGCATAACAGACTCATCACAGATACGGAAGCCCTGCTTGTTTACGGTCAGATTTGCCTGGCTGAATACGAAGCCGAGATGAACTGCCTCCATGTCCCCGTCACCGACGGGAGTCCTTCCCCCGGTGGCCTCTATGGTCATACGGCCGTGGGCACCGCCGATGTCCCAGACCATTTTAATTCCGTCGCCGACAAGGCCGGGGACTGCAGTGTTGAACATGTTCTTCCCAAAGTCATATCCGGTAAATTCCTTTATCATTTCCGGATTGCTCCCGAACCCGCCGGTTGCCACAATAACTGCCTTGCAGCGCAGTTCTATCTCTTCTCCTGAGGCATTTCTCGCCAGGATACCGCATACTTTACCGTTTTCCTTGAGAATCTTGTATGCAGGTGTTTCAAGATAGAACTTTGCTCCGAGTTCCAAAGCCTTCTTGTAAAGCACCTTGTTCATCGTGGTCGCGGCACGCGGACCGGGAAGAGATCCGTCCTCAGGCTGGACGATGTGCCACGTTGCATCGGAATCGGGGAAATACTTTGTAGCTCCGATGAATTTGACACCCATATCTTCGAGCCAGTCTATCGTGTCGCCCGATTTCCAGAAATACTCACGTACAAGCCGGGCGTCTGTGTGCCAGTGCACATAGTCCATGAATTTGCGGAATACAGCTTCTTTTGTAAGATTGCTGAACGCTGCTTTCTGGATACGGCTTTCAACACCGAAAGGTCCCATTCCCATGTTTGCCGTTCCGCCGACGTTGTTGGCCTTCTCAAAAACGACTACAGATGCGCCGGCTTCTGAGGCTGAAACCGCGGCGCACAGGCCTGCAGGACCGGCTGCTATAATCCCGACATCTGCTGTTAGTTTCATATGCGTTCTCCTTTTAAGTTTTGTAGTATTAATAATTGATTTATTATATCATTCCATGGACTTGTTGGCTATACGATCTGTAAAATTTCAGATGCCGGTTTATATTGAGGGCTGACAGAGAGTTAGTTCTAACGGGCGGGAAAGCAGCCTGAATAAGCATCTCAGGAAACTGCAGAGCGTTTTCTGATAACACGGCTCATATTCAAATAACATTGTACATTCTGACCGTTATTTGATATACTCTCATGAGACAGCACTTAGAAAGAGGATGCATGATGAAAAACAACAGAGTCCTGAGGCTGATAGCCGGTTTTGTTCTGCTGGCAGTGTTTATTGTAGTCCTTGCCGCAAGCATAAAGAACTATGATTATGAAAAACTGATGCTCGATGCCCAGCCTAAAACCGTTGTTGTTACGGTGGAAGTAACGGTCACGCCGGATGTCGGTTCAATTGAGCAGAGCAGCACTGGTGATCCTGTAGAACAGGTTCCCGAACCTGTGCAGACCGTTGATCCGAACAGCCCTGAGGGCCGTGCGGCGGCACTGGGACTTCCGACACCGCCGGATATTGATATATCTGGCTGGGAATTCCTGCTGGCGAACCCGAGCACATCGATATCCGAATATGCTCCTCCCCAACTAGAGGACCTTGAAGGTCAGAAGTTCGACTCAAGGATCATAGAACCGATGAAGGCATTCGTACAAGCGGCAAGGAACGAAGGACTGAGCGTTTTACTATCCTCCGGATACCGCAGCT
>CACYDX010000237.1 GCA_902773255.1 Oscillospiraceae bacterium | reverse complement strand
TATGCGGGTATTTTATTCATATACAAACCTCCGTATAATTATTCAGTTTCTAAAGATTGATACTCTGAGTTTTTGGCTGCTATCGTTGCCAGCAGGTTTTCTACCTCTGCTGCCTGTTCGTCTGTTACGGACACGAGCGGGCAGGCACCGCCGACATACTTGCTCGGGAATGTGCAGCTCTCGTGATTGAGGCTGCAGCTGCGGGAACTTTCGCGGTAATAGAAGCACTCCTCACAGCAGATGTGGGAATTCCCACGGTGGTCCACCGGAAAGTAAACATCCACCTTCGCGATCGCATGGACATAGGAGCTTACACCGCTCTCAAAGTAGGCCACGGTCTGCCGCCTCCAGTCCCTCCATGCTGTTGAGCTTGGCTCTCAGCTGGTCCACTTCCTTCTTGAGGGCATCATTCTCAGCCGTCAGCTTGTCGATTTTGTCCCCTCTGTACTTGTATGCACCGTCCGTGAGTTCATAATCTGCTTGGAGATTCTCCAGCTTCTTTTTCGTTTCCTCCAAATGCGCCATTGCATCATTTATGGCATCTTCGGCCTTGACGGCACGCACCGTCTCCTCAATCAGGCGCTCAACTAATGTCTGAATTAACTGTTCCATCGTTCTCCTCCTTTATTTTTTTGATTAATAGTATTGCTGCCACTACCGACAGCGCGAATCCTATGCAGCCACAGACCAGTGCAAAGTTGCACCATCCGTTGGCTATCTTTTCAATGTGAGCTATCTGCTCGGCTATGACTGACAGATCTGTCACCTCGGTGTCCTCCTTTCCTTCTCGCGGATGCCCTTGTTCATGTTCCGGATCTGAAAATCCTTGGCGATGTCATACTTGTGCCTCTTGGCCTTGGCCTCGTTCAGCTCCTCGCAAAATGTTCTGTAAGGTACACAGCTTGCGTGGCAGCCTTGATAACGCTCCTCGCATTTGTAGCAGGGCGGGCTTATTCTCGTGTCGTTCATATCAAAGCTCCCAGTATGCTCTGATGGTCTTGTCCACCATCGCCAGGTCGTTCTCGATCTCCAGCTCGAACATGTTCTCGGGGCTCTTGCTGATGTCGTAGCCGTCAGACTGAGTGCGGAAGAAGTATCGCTCCGTCCCCTGCTTCATCGCCCTGAGGCACACCGTCACCATGCCTTCAAGGCACACCTTCTGGTCGAGCAGCTTCCCGATGGTCTTGAGCTTCACATCGCCCATGTCGTTGCTCTCTTCGTGCATTATCAGATAAACGATGATGTCGTCCGGAAGCGACTTTATGATCTGAATGAGATTGAAAGCCTGGTCAGCTATGTCGTTGTACATCTTGAACTGGTCGCCCTTGCCGTGCTGCTCCATGAAGCGCACCGTCTGTTGGTAGCCGAAATCGTCTATCACAGCTGTCTTGCAGGGCATAGTCTTGAGCCCCTTGATGATGGTCGCCATGTCAGTCCCCGTAATGGTGTATTTGAACTTTTTGGGGAACGGCAGGCGCTTGTTTATGGTGTTAACGAGGAATATCTCGTCCTCACCGAAATTCTTCAGGCTGCGGCTCTTTCCGGTGCCGCTCTTTCCGTAAATGATCACACATTCACCCATTGGGTGTTATTCCTCCTTCGCGTTCGCAATCATCCCGAGGAAGCAGATGCCGGCGACTATGATCGCCATGAGGCTGAGGATCTCGCTCCGGATCGCGAAGCACAGGATGATGCTTGTTATGGTGATGATCGCTTTCATGGTTTTTTCCTTTCCGACTCCTGTCGAAGTCTTTCCTTGGGAAGCACCGTGCGGTGCAGCTTCCTCGCTTTTTGCATCGTTCGCAGGGATTTACCATCCGAGCTTCCTCCCGCATTCGGGGCAGTAGTGGAACGGAATCTGATAAGACATCTCTCCGTTCTGCTCTCTGTCATCAGAGAAAGAGTAGATGGTCACACACATGCTGCCGTTGTCCGGATAACTCTCAAAGTAGATCTCTGCATTCGGAAGTGTGTCCGGAGATCCGTAGCTGTCTCCCTCGCAGAACTCACACGGCTCAGCCGCTTTCTTTTTCCTTGCCATCAGACCGCCTCCGCTGAGATCTCCCACTCATCGGGAATCCTCGCGCCCTTGAAGGCCTGCACGATTGCCTGCCGTTTGCTGTATGCTCTTGTGTACGCACAGCGTTTTACGACCCGCTCGCCGAGCACATAGCAGAAGGCTTCCACTCTATACAGCGTTTTTGCCATCTCGCACCTCTACCTTATGCAGCTCATACCACCGCACCATCTGCTTCAGCCTGTTGACTTCCTGCTGGAGCTTCAGCTTATCCTGCTTCAGCGCCTCGATCTCGGTGTGCAGGTTAGCTATCTCTTCGTTTTTGCTGTCACGCAGCTCACGGTAAGATTTGATTGCATTGTCGTGTGCCTTGGTCATGCTTTTGAGCGCCTTGAGATTGCACTCGTTCTCGCGCTCCATCTCGGCGACCCATTCGTCAGACACTATCCTCAGCCCCATCATGCAGCGCCTCCGTTCATGGCTGCCATCACCTTCGCAAGCTGGATGGCTCCAATATGGGTATTCAGCCCCCTGTTGTTCAGCCAGTGCCGGCTCTTGCCGGTGTAGGCCATCGCCTCTTTCGCCGTCAGTACCCTGCGGCCGCCGGTGTAGGTGAGGATGTCCTCCAAATACGGTCTGTAGTTCTCAGGTTCTCTTGGCATCGTTTACCTCCCATAATCTTGGCAGCAGTTTCTTCAGAATCTTCCAATCAACCGGCAGATCCGCAAACTCGCCTCCGTCCATGCCGACTATCACGATGTCGCCTACAAGCTCATAGCCGCATATCGTGCAGTTGTACGGCTTCTCCTTCAGTTTGCCGTCCTCATCGCAGAGGATCACAAGGTCGTTCGCTATCTTGATGGTCTCGATATAGCCGTCAACGCTCTTCTGCAAAGCTTCGAGACTGTCCGACAGATTCACATGGCGCGGGATCTCCCCCGGCCTCTTGATCAGTGCGCTGATGTAGCTCATGCCAGCACCTCCGCAATGAACAGCTTCTCGGCATACTCTTTGGCATCCTGCAGCCGATACAGCTCCTTGACCTCCGTTCCGTTATCCAGGACAAAATAGGTCGTGTGATCCCATGTCGTTTTCCCCATATAACCGACCTTACCTGCAGCATGCGGAATATGCCTGAGACGGCTCTCAACTGTCATTGGAGTGCCTTGCAGCCGATAGATCACTGTCGTGCCTTCAGCACTCACGGTGCGCCCAATTTTTTCCCATTTTGCCATTGCTTTCCTCCTTTCGTGATTTAAAATCACACTTTAGATTAAAAAAATAAGATTCACATCGTCAGCCGTCAGGCCGAGGACATTTATCAGCTTCTGGATCTCGCTCTCTTTAAACTCCCGCTCGCCCTTCAGTTTCAGCTGAAGCGAGGTTGAGGAGATATCAAGAGCCTGTGCCAAATCGGTCTTGCTTATGCCTTTTCGCGCGATTGCAGCTTTCAGTTCTGCTCTGTTCACCTTGTCACCTCCTTTTCATAAACACAATCCGGTGAATGCCAAACACTATATATTGTGATTATAAATCACATCTGCACAAATAATACTCCAGGCGTGATTCTATGTCAACACTTTTCTTTGAAATTCATTTAAAAAGTTGACACATAATCACATATGTTATATATTAATGTAGGATGGAGGTGTTTCCCATGACAACAGGAGAAAGAATAAAAGAACTCCGCACAGCCTTGAAAATGTCACAATTAGAGCTTGCCAATCGCACTGGCTACACAGACAGGTCCTCAATATCTAAAATCGAAAGTGGCGCAATTGAGCTTGATGAAACCGGCATATCGAATTTTGCAAAGGTGTTAGGTGTTACAGTTGCGCAGCTGCTCGGGTTGGCCGAAATAAAGATAGCCGAGAAAACAGTCTCATTCCCTATATATGCAAATGTCGCTGCAGGCTATGAAACCTTCGCAGATCCAGACGACTCACTCGGGACCGTGGAGATTCCTCTCTCCTGGCTCAGAGGCCGTCCGCAAAAAGATTACTTTATTCTCCGTGTTTCCGGTGACAGCATGTTCCCAGCATATCAAGACGGTGACCTTGTGCTTGTCCTTAGCCAGTCCACCATGAACCGCTCCGGTGAAGTGGGTGTTGTCAGTTTTGAGGATGACCTCGGCACTCTGAAGAAGATTGAATATGTCAAAGGCGAAGATTGGATGCGTTTAGTTCCCCTCAATCCGCTATATTCTCCGATAACCATCCGTAATGAGGCTCTTGAGCATTGTCATGTATGGGGCATCGCAAAAATGGTAATAAGAGAAGTAAATTAAGGAGACTATTATGAAAAAAGGAACAGCAATACTATTGATGATACTCGGCATTGTTATTATGGTCATGTCACTCCTGCTCATACTCGCGGTCCCTGTGGCCGGTGCCATTTTCCTCGCGTTCGGTATCTTCGTGCTGGTTTTGGGTATCAAGGGCAAAAAGAAACCGTCTCCCGTGGCGCAGGCCTCTGTGGTACAGGCCCCTGTTGTGCAGAATCCGACCGTCATGCCACCGTCACCTCCTCGACAAGTGAATGATGGTGAGAATCTCAAAGTTGCAGGCGTAAGTTATCGGCAGGATACCATCCGCTCCCTCGGTCAGAAAAACGATGATTACTTCCTCAGTCAGAATCAGATAAAAGAGGATTATGCGGATGAGCGTATCTATGAGTATGAATTTGACCCGCAGCCTGTCGAATTTCGTTACGAGCCTGAGAATGAGTATGATCCTAACGCTATTGCTATCTATGCCGGCGGCGTACATATCGGATATGTCAAAAAAGGTTCTACCGCACACATCCGCAAACTTATCGAAGGCGGCATAATTGAGAAAGCTGTCTGCGAGATCTCCGGAGGGAATTACAAGTATTACGACAGTGACACCGAGGAACTTGAAAAGAATCAGGGCGAGTTTTATGCCAAGGTGCACCTTATATTAAAAGACATATAACTCAATTGCATCATTTTGGGCTATCAATTGCATCATTTATGCAGCTTTTGACAAAAATAAAAAGCCCCGCCGAAGCGAGGCATAGTGAACGATATGAAGAAACCAAGGACAAAATACACAAGACGAGCTGACGGCCGCATCGTCCGGACCGAGACGATTGACGGCAAACGGGTCTACTTTTACGGCCATACGGATGCGGAAGTGGATTCCAAATATGAGGAATACATCCACCCGCAGGAGCCTCAGAATACGCTCAAAACCATCGCTGAGGCATGGTGGGAGAAGAAGGAAGCAGAGATATCCCCCAACACCGTATCGGGGTTTAAAACTG
>CACYDX010000236.1 GCA_902773255.1 Oscillospiraceae bacterium | reverse complement strand
TTAAGCGAGCTGCGTCTGATGGCTTTTCCGATCTCGAACACAGGAATTGCAGAAAGTGCAAGTCCTGCGGAGATGAGAAGCTCTTCTGTCTGGAAAGTGCCTGGCTCTATGTCGAACACCTGCTGGAGTCCGGGAATATAAATGGCTCCGAGCGTAAAGAGCGTTGTTACAAAGAAGGCACCGACGAGCCACCAGTTCCGGTTTTTCAGCATGTCTCTCGAAAACAGCGAGCCGGTTCTTGAGCGCATGTTTATGGCACACATCATCTCAGCAAAGTTCACCGTCAGGAAAGCCATAGCCATGGCATTCACGCAGACAGTTCCGTGCATAAGGCCGGAAAGAGATCCGACTTCAAGATGGTATCCTATAAGATATGAGGATATCTCAATTATTGCAAGGTAGATGCCCTGCCATACCATATCGAAGCCCGCGCCGTTGGAAAACAGACCGTCAGTGGAAGGCCTCGGCTTCCGCTTCATAAGATCGCCCTCGGCTTTTTCCACACCGAGCGCCAGACCCGGCAGCGAATCGGTGACCATGTTTATCCACAGCAGATGGACAGGCGAAAGAATAGTGAAGTTCAGCAGCGAGGCCAGAAACATTATTATGACCTCGGACATATTTGTGGAAAGCTGGAACTGCAGGACTTTGAGGACATTGTCGTATATCTTTCTGCCCTCTTCAACGGCGTTTACTATAGTGGCAAAGTTATCATCCGCCAGCACCATGTCCGCCGCGCCTTTTGTTACATCCGTGCCTGTGATGCCCATTCCGATGCCGATATCGGCAGCTTTTATCGAGGGAGCATCATTAACTCCGTCACCGGTCATGGCGGTGACACAGCCTCTTGCTCTCCAGGCCTGTACTATCCTTGTTTTGTGCTCAGGCTGCACTCTGGCGTATACCGAGACCTTAGTGACAAGCTCGATCATCTGCTCATCGGTATAACTGTCGAGTTCAGCTCCGACTATCGCTTCGCTTTCATCGGTGATTATGCCCAGATCCTTTGCTATAGCAACAGCAGTATCCCTGTGGTCACCGGTTATCATAACAGGCCTTATACCGGCCTCGCGGCACTTCTGGATAGCCTCATAGACCTCCGGACGGCAGGGATCTATCATACCGGTAAGCCCTATGAATATCAGGTCGTTTTCGATATCCTCAGCTTCAAAACTCTCAGGCTCTTTTCCATATTCTTTATATGCTGCGCACAGCACTCGCAGAGCACGATCAGCAAAGGCTTTGTTGTTTTTCTCCACTTCCGTCTTAAGCTCTTCCGACATCGGGACAACGCCATTGGCTGTAAGATAACCGGTGCAGCGGGCAAGCATAACATCGCAGGCGCCTTTTGTATATTGGATGAATCCGCCGGCTGTCTGATGAACTGTGGACATCATCTTTCTTCCGGAGTCAAAAGGCGCTTCACCTATGCGCGGCTGCTCCTTGCCAAGCTCATACTTGGGCATTCCAAGTGAATATGCATAGTTGACCAGAGCGCATTCCGTGGGTTCTCCGGTCGCGGTCTGCTCATCCGGCCGGATGTCCGCATCCGAGCAAAGGGCCATTGCCCTTGCCAGAAGCTTCTTGTCAGCTGTGAACTCATCCACGACCGTCATCTTGTTCTGGGTGAGAGTACCTGTCTTATCAGAGCAGATTATCTGGGTGCAGCCAAGGGTCTCAACAGCCGTAAGTTTGCGGATGAGAGCCTGCCTTTTTGACATGGCCGTAACGCCAATGGAGAGGATTATCGTTACAACGGCGGGAAGCCCTTCCGGTATGGCGGCAACTGCAAGGGCAATGGCTGCGATGAAGGTATTTAGTCCTGTCTCGCCAAGCACTTTCCATGAAAAGCTCTGGCCTGAGATAAGGAACGATTCAACGATACCGATAATGAATACCGCTATGCAGATACCGATAACAAGCTTTGTGAGGAATTTCGAAAGCTCGGACATCTTTTTCTGCAGCGGAGTCTGCTCTTTTTCCGCCTCGCTGAGCGCTTCGGCTATCTTGCCCATCTCAGTGTCCATGCCGGTGGCGGTCACAACTGCTCTTCCGCGGCCGTATACAACGGTGGAACCGGAATAAAGCATGTTCTTTCTGTCTCCGAGGGCTATCTCCTGGTCACCGTCGCGCCAGTAGAGCGCATCGATTATCTTGCTTACAGGAACAGATTCACCTGTGAGCGCTGCCTCCTCCACTTTCATGGAATGGCTCTCGATGATCCTGCAGTCCGCCGGGACAGCATCTCCCGCTTCGAAAACAACCACATCGCCTACAGCAATATCTTCGCTTTTTATGACGCAGACTTTCCCGTCGCGCATGACCTTGGACGTTGCGGCTGTCATCTGCATGAGCGCTTCCATTGCAGCTTCGGATTTGCTCTCCTGTATAAGGGACATCACCGTATTTATCACAACGACCACAAGGATGACCAGCACATCGGCAAAATCCGAGAAACTGAATGTCCCTTGCGCTTCAACAACAGTCACTACCGCCTGGATTGCAGCCGCGGCTATGAGCATGATGATCATCGGATCTGCGATCGAACGGATGAATTTTCTGAAAAGGCTCTCCTTTTCAGGCTCTGCCAGCTTGTTCCTGCCGTTCTCAGCTATGCGTTTTTCAGCCTCTTCGGAGCTGAGACCTTCCTCGCGGCTGTTTACTGATGAGAGAACATCTTCTTTTTCTTCGCAATAGTATCTCATTCTTTTTCTCCGGCATGAAGATAATTAAAAAGACTTTTACAGCATATTTCAGCCGTAAAAGTCTTGCTAAATACACAAAGGTATCCGGACTGCCGAGCCCAAAGGCTGTGATGACGACATATCCGCCGCGTAAAACCGCGAAAGCTACTCCCTTTTGCTTAGAAAAGATAACATATCAGGGTCTGCAAAGTCAATCCCCAAAAGGCACTGAGATTCGTTTAAAAATCATAATCAGGTTATTTTATATCGCGTAGCGCCTTAACCCGTTCTGTTATCTCTTTTTTGAGTCTGACCGCATCCACCTTGCCATTTGACAGCATCGGAAAGGAGTCAACGCAGATGAAATACTCCGGGATCTTGAATTTCGCCAGCTTTTTATGTAATTGTTCCCGCAGCTCTTCTGCATCAAAGTCTGCGTCTTCCTTTATGATGACTGCTGCCGCCACAGTTTCCCCCCAGAAATCGTCCGGAACGCCAAGCACCCTTACATCTGAAACCGCTTCGTTCTCAGAAACAGCAGAAGCCACTTCGTTTGGAATGATGCTTTCTCCGCCGCGTTTTATCAGTTCTTTAATACGTCCGGCAAAATACATATAACCATCATCTCCAAGTGACCCCAAATCACCGGTGTGCAGCCAGCCCTCCTCATCGATCGCCTGTTCTTCGGGCGAAGCTTTGTAATAGCAGGTCATCATATTGTATCCCCGTACCTGGATCTCTCCAACAGTACCGGT
>CACYDX010000235.1 GCA_902773255.1 Oscillospiraceae bacterium | reverse complement strand
TCTATCGGGCCGAGACCCATATATGCCGGATGCACGCCGCGCACCGCGAAGCTCACGAAGCGCGCTATCGGTGTGAGGCCCTGGGAGCGGGCGAATTCCTCCTCCATAAGTACAACGAAAGCCGCGGCGTCGTTCATCTGGGAGGAGTTTCCGGCTGTCACGCTGCCGCCCATGCGGAAGAGCGGCTTGAGCTTGGCGAGGCCTTCGAGGCTGGTGTCCGGGCGGACGCATTCATCGGTATCGAAGGTGAATGTCTCCCAGCCGGGAGTGCCGTCTTCCTTCTTTATCGGGCGCTTTGCCTGTACGGGGATGATCTCTTCTTTAAACTTGCCTGCGACTATGGCCGCTGCGGCCCTCCGGTGGCTCTCGCAGGCAAAGGCGTCCTGCCGTTCGCGGGAGATGCCGCACTTTTCGGCGACGTTTTCAGCGGTTATACCCATGGTGTCGAAGTTATCCGGGTAGGAGCCGAAGCTCACGCTGTCCGGAATGATGGCGACGCGGTGCATCTGCACCTTGCTCATGTTTTCAAGACCGCCTGCAACTATGCATTTTGCCTGTCCTGCCATGATGGCGTTCGCCGCGCTGGCGATGGACTGCAGGCCGGAGGAGCAGAAGCGGTTTACCGTCTGCCCGGCGGTGGTGAGCGGGAAGCCTGAGCTGTCCGCCAGCAGACGTCCTATATTCAGGCCCTGCTCGGCCTCAGGGATGGCGCAGCCGCAGATCAGGTCCTCTGCGAGGGCCGGATCGAAGCCGGGATTCCTGGCGAGTATGCCTTTCAGCACCTGAGATCCATAGTCCACACAGCCTGTGTAGCGGAGGCTGCCCTTTATGGCCTTGGCGATGGCGCTGCGGCCATAAGCTACTATAACGGCGTTTTTACGTTCCATGTTCAGCCCTCCTCAGTTGCGCACGGGTTTGCCCGTCGCTACCATGCCTTTAATGCGCTCCAGAGTCTTCTCATTATGGCAGAGTTCCATAAAGGCCTTTCTCTCTTCGAACAGCAGATCCTCTTCGGTGATCTGCTCACCGGCGAGCGCATCGCCGCCGGAGAAGATTCGTGCGAGTTTTTCAACTATCACCGCGTCATAAGGTGTCATCATCCTGCCGGAGAGCATCACGTTCACTGTAGCCATCAGATGAGTGTATCCGCTCTCGCCTGCAGCGGTGACTGTGCCCTTCACAGGAGGCCGCCAGCCCGCTTCAGCAAGCCGTATGGCAGTGGCCTTTGCCTGGCCGAGCAGCGCGTCCGCCTTTGCGATTATCAGGTCGCCACGGCGCAGATACATATTGTTCAGCGCCTCCTCGGCGCTCATGCTGTATTTTGCCTGCGCTATTGGGAGCACAAGAGCATCGATCTCGGAGATGATGCGAGCCATCTGGCCGTACTGCAGGCCCTGCGTTGCACGGAACAGAAGCTCTGCGCAGCCGCCACCCGAAGGCACGAGGCCGACGCCCATCTCAACAAGCCCTGCATAAAGCTCCTGATGCGCAACTACGCATCCTGCGTGGAGCATAAGCTCGGCGCTGCCGCCGAGGGCCTGGCCCTTCGCCGCAACAACGACCGGCTTTTTTAGGTATTTCAGGCGGAGGTTCGCTTTCTGGAATTCCTCCACGCTCTTCTCGAGCAGTTCAAACTGACCTGCCTCGATCGCACCGGCGACTTCATAGAGGTTGGCTCCTGCGCCGAGGTTGGCGCCTGGGTTGCATACCACCATCGCCCTGAAGGCTTCGCTGCGTTCCACCTCTTCAGCTGCTTCGAGCATCAGCTGAGCGGCCGGGGTGGTGTAGGTGTTCGCCTTGGTGCGGAGTGTGAACAGTGCGATTCCGTCTCCGAGGTCGCAGAGGGCCGCGTCCTTGTTTTCCATAATAACGGAGCCGCAGTCGCTGAGCTGCAGGTATGCCGCAGCGCGGGGTGCCGCACCCGCATAGAAGGCTCCGTCTTTTTCTATCTTCTCCTTTGCCCATGCGGGAGACTCCAGTCCCTGCTGCTCCATGAGCGCAAGGACGTCTTTCGCACCGAGCATGTCGCACAGCTCGAAGGGACCCTTGATCCAGTTGTATCCGCCGCGCATGGCTGCGTCTATATCGCGGAAGTCAAAGCTTATCTCGTCTGCGTTCATCATAGCCAGCCACAGCGGTTCGAGCACCACGCGGCGCAGGAATGGGGTCTCCGGATAATTGCCTGCCAGCAGTCCGCGCAGCCGGGCAGCCTTGTCGCGCACGTCGGCAAGTGATGCGGGTGCGGGACGGGAAAGCGGGACATATTCGTTTTTCTCATAATCCCAAACGAACCTGTCTGTTCCTTTTGGCCCTTTGCGCTTGCAGTAGAAGCCCGAGCCGGTCTTGTTTCCGAGATAACCGCGTGAGGTAATATCATATAGTACCGGCGGCCGGTTGCGGAAGGGCTTCTCGTATTCGGGAATTTCTGCCCCGGCCATATAGTCAACGGTATGCACGCTTATATCAAGGCCAACGAGATCCAGCAGCTTGAAGGCGCCCTGCTTTGGCCGGAAGATCATATCTCCGGTAAGGGCGTCAGCCTCGGCGAAGCCGTAGCCTGCGTCCACGGTGGCGTTCATGATGGAGGTGAGCGCCATGGATCCTATGCGGTTGGCGATAAAGCCCGGGGAATCCTTGCAGCGTATGGGCGTTTTGCCGAAGCGGTCGTTTATCAGAGTCTCAACGCATTTGATGATGGCTTCGTCGGTCTTGCCGCTGCCTATAAGCTCCACCAGATCCATATAGCGGACGGGATTGAAGAAATGAATGCCGAGGAAGCGGCGCTGCCTTTCTTCACTCAGACCCTCTGCGATGGAGGAGATGGAGATGTTGGAGGTGTTTGTGCCGATGATGGCGTCCTCTCCGGCATTATCGAAGAGGAAGGCCGCCGTGCTCTGCTTGATGGCGAGATCCTCGGCAACAGCCTCGATGATAAGGTCACAGTCTTTCAGACACACAGCATCCGTCTGCATGTCCGCACAGAAGACACCCGCACGGATGCGGGCTTCATCTGAGCCCTTCATCTCGCCGCTCTTCAGGATCGTTTCGATTGCCTTGGAGGCGCGGTCTCGACCCGTGTCGTTGCCTTTGCCGCGTACCATCAGTACAACGTCCAGACCGGCCCGCGCGCCGCATGCGGCAATGGCGGCTCCCATCGTGCCGGCGCCGATGACCGCCAGTTTTCTGATGCTTTTATCCATAAATACTCCTTTCAACTGCCCGGGAACTATGTCTGTTCCGGGCGACAGATCGGGAAGATCATACAGTTTCAGTGTTCGGCCCATGCTGACGCAAGCGCTGGACCGACCAGCGGATTTATTATAGCATGCGGCCCATGGCAATGCAAGAAGCAATTCCGTCATTTTGACGAATAATTCTTCAAAACATGCTAAATCCACTTGCGCTTTTGTGCAACATGGTATATACTCATCATGTATATTTATGAACTGCAGGCAGATTTACATAATATAACCTGATCAGCATAGCAAGGAGTGAGCCCGTCCGGTTGGTCGGACCAAGCAGAAGCGCATGGAGATCGGAGTCATCGAAATACCCACAAAAAAAGATATGTTCGTGATGAAAATGGAAGAGCAGATACTCTCCGGAAAGATGAAAGCCGGGGACAGTCTTCCGTCCGAACGTCAGCTCCAGGAGGAGACCCGCATCAGCAAGACGATGATCCATCAGGGGCTCGTGGAACTGGAGCAGAAGGGTTTTATCGAAATAACGCCCCGCCGGGGGGCCGTTGTTGCCAATTATGAGGAAACGGGCACCATGGAGACGCTGAACGCCCTTATCCGCATGAACGGCGGCAACATGACCCGGAAACAGACCCACAGCTTCATGGAGGCGCGCATCGCCATTGAAGGTTCGGCGCTCCGCAGGCTCGCCGAGAACCATACGGACGGGGATATTGCGTATCTGGAGGAGATCCTTGCACAGGCAGATGCCCTTCTTGAGAAGAATGAGCGAAGCGACGCGGCGCTCGCCGAGCTCCTCTTCCGTTATCACAGGGGGATATGCGTGCGCAGCAGGAATGAGTTCTTCCCTCTGCTGCTCAACGAGTTCAAGCCGATCATCATGGAATTCTGGCTGCGCTCCATCTCTATGTTCGGCGCGGAGTCGAACGTGCACCTTTCCAAACGCTATCTCGACTTTATCCGCGCAGGTGATGCCGAAGGCGCGTTCCTGCGCCTGCAGCGCAGCGTCAATGAGTACCTGAACTGCCTTGACGAGCAGTTAAGATAGACAAAAAAACATAAGAAATACAAGGAGGATACCAAATGCAAGATTACCTGAAAGTACTGGATGAAGTCGCCGCCAAGAATGCGGCGCTGGCCCGCAAACAGTACGACACGGAGATCCCTGAGAAGATCGAGTATGAGGAGAAGCCCTGCAGGTGGCGGTTCAATCACTGGGCAGAGACCAACCCCAAGAAGCCCTACGCCGTTCTGGGCGACCTCGTTCTCCCCTATGCCTACTGCAACGATGTGGCCCGCCGTCTGGCGAACGCCTTCCTCGATCTCGGCGTGAAGAAGGGCGACCGCGTTGCCATCATGGCTCCGAACGTACCGCAGTATCTGCTGGCGATGCACGCCGTGTGGAAGATCGGCGCGATCGAAGTCCCGGCCAACCCCCTCTACACCGTACCCGAGCTGACCGGTCAGTTCAACGACAGCGGCGCTGAAACGGTGGTGGTCATGGCGGCATTCGCACCCAAGGCCATTGCCATGCTGCAGAATCCGGAATGCGCGGTGAAGCGCGTAATTGCCTTCCAGCTGCCCTCCGGCGCAGTTGAGCTGCCGCAGGTAGACGGACTTTATGACTTCAATGCTCTGGTCGGAACTCATCCGAACACCGAGCCCGATATCGAAGTCGGCATGGACGATCCCATCCGCCTGCAGTACACCGGCGGAACCACAGGCATCCCCAAGGGCTGCGTGCTCACCAACCGCATGGTCTACACCATGGGCTACCGCACCGCACTCTGGACCACCAGAAGCTACACGATCGTCAACAAGGACGAGATCGTTACACTGGCAGCCATTCCTCTGAACCATGTTTACGGTTTCAACGCCAACGTCGGCATCACGCTCACCAACGGCGGCACGATCATCGTTGTTCCGCAGCCGAAACCGGATGCACTGCTGGCTGAGATCGTAAAGAACAAACCAAACATCTTCGCAGCTGTCCCCGCAATGCTCATCGGCCTGCTCAACACTCCGCAGGTACAGGCGGGCGAAGCCGACATCTCCTCGCTGAAGGGCATCTTCTGCGGCTCGGCACCCTGCCCGGTCGCCGTTATGGAGCAGCTTGAAGCCAAGACCGGTGCTACCATAGTTGAAGGATACGGCATGTCCGAGACCTCCAACATCCTTACGATC
>CACYDX010000234.1 GCA_902773255.1 Oscillospiraceae bacterium | reverse complement strand
ATGTAAAGGGCAGTGGCCGGAACCACTGCCCAAAAACGTCGTTTGAGACAATAGCTCCTCTACATCCTGTGTAGGAGTATGCAACCTGTTCGATTGCATCCCAACTCGCGTTCCCTGTGCGAAAGTCCGCGGTTTCGGCGAGACTGCCTTTCCTCCTGCCCTAGGACGACCGCACGGTCTCGGACAGAGCTACTTATCAGGCTCGCGACCTCTATTGCTGATTGAATTTGTGTGTATACTACAGATAAGCCGCAGATCTGTCAAGCGGTGAAAACCAAGTTTGTAAAAACCATACTAAAAAGGAGGGCGGTCCGTACAGTGGTTTTCATCAATTTACCGAATTAAATCGATGCCTATGTTGATAAGCTCAGCGTTTCTTCGGCTCCGGGAGCTCATCATACATCGCATTGAAAAGCGCATTAAGCTTTTCGCGGTCATCGATGTCTTCAACAAGAAGCATTTCTTTCGCTCCCGGATAAGGGGAGATAAACTGCGCTCCCGGCAGCAGACGTTCCGAAGAAAACGTGCGCTTGACGAGGAACCTGTCGTCATATATCCCGCCGACTATCTTTCCGCGGAGATAAATGATGAATTCGCCCATCATCTTCTTATGGGAAATGCCGTCCAGCGATGAAAGCTGGTCCAGCACGAAATCAAGGTATTCTCTGCTTGAAGCCATCGTTCTTTTCCCTCTCTGATCAGAACAGCCTGTCATTCAAGGCGGGCTGTTTTTATATGCCTTTGCAATAATATGCAAACAGGATCTGCTGTATTTATTTCTTTATTCTCCATGGGACGATATATATTTCTGCTTCTGCCGTTCATCCTCCGCCTCGAGGGAAGAGGAATTGTGGACACCGCCCAAGGATTCAAGATGATGCCGAAACTCATGGCGCAGGATGCCGCGCAGAGTGTCTTTGGCTTCCTTCGCATCCGCCTGAGGATATACCCTGTCGAAGGAACCTTTGAACATTATGATCTGCCGAATGCCGGAGGAGACCTGATAGTGCCCCATGGTATAAAGGGGATCGCTGCTGCGGGAATAATCCGGGATCACCATCGCTTCCGACACTATCACTCCGCCGCTGAGCTCACGGAAGAATTCTTCCGGCAGCTCGTCCAGCAGCTCGGATATGATGGCCTGATATTCTTGCATGCTTATCATGTTTCATCCTCGTTTCCGGCGGACACCACAAAAAAGTCCTTTCGCAGCCGCCAGTGCACGCAGTTGGTCAGGCAGGCGGGAATCCGGGTCAAATACGGTCATGTAAGTGTTGTCAGGCTCTATATCGATCATTGCCCTCTGCTCTTCAAACACCGCCCGGAGGAAACTGTTTCCTGCGTCGGCATCATTCATCCTGCGGACGGTATAATGTTCATTGAGCTTGGATATGTCCATCATAGGCGGCTCCACTAAGCGTTCATAGTTGAAGTGATTATACTATATGTAAATAGAAGCAGGCAACAGAGAATGTGGACCTCCTGTTTATCCCTTCAAATCGTGCTGATTAATTTCAGCCGGTTGGCGGGGAAATAGTCGGAAAAACAGAAAAGCTCATTCAGGAATAAAACATATATGACAGAAAAGAACAAATAATAAGAAAAGCCTCGATTCTATAACGAATCAAGGCTTTTGCATTGGGCAAACTGTGAATATCGTGTTTGAGCGAACATAGTGGAAGAATCTTGATAAACCATGTATTTGGCAGTTAACGCTTGGGTTTCTCTTGAAAAAGGTACACAGCCGAACACACGACCTAATCCTCCTCCAGATATTCCTCAGCGTAGGCCCAGAATTCATTCAGATGCTCCAGCGTGAACATGTGGGGGCTGGAGTGGATGTTATATTCGAGACTGCGCAGATTAAAACTGATATAGGTTTCAGAACCGTCTTCCCAACTGAGGCGGATCCAGTTGTAGTTGTCCGTGACCCATTCGTTGGTCTCTGCACCGATCCGGATCGCGCAGAGCAACTCGACCGCCCTGTCGAGTTCGGCTCCTTTTTCAAAGGTGGCCGT
>CACYDX010000233.1 GCA_902773255.1 Oscillospiraceae bacterium | reverse complement strand
CCGATCATTAAAAAAATAATCATCTCGCTGCTCACGGCGCTGTTCGTTTCCTTCATAACCTTCGGCCTTCTTTATCTCTCGCCGGGCGATCCGGCCGAGATGATGCTTTCGAACAAGCTCGGGAACACGGTTTTGAATACCGAGGTCCTGCAGAAATACGCGGAGATACTCGGAACGAACAAGGGCTTTTTCCCGATGTATAAGAACTGGTTCGTCTCCGTGCTTCACGGAGACCTCGGGACTTCTTACAATACGGGCTATCCGGTGATCAAGGAGTTCGGCCTGCGGATAGGCTGCTCGCTGCGGCTGGCTGTCTTTTCAACTCTTATCTCCCTGGTGCTCGGAGTCGGGCTCGGCATCCTTTCCGCCAGGCGGAGAAACCGCTTTATCGACCGGGCGACGCGAATCTTCAGCTCGATCAGCATTTCCGTGCCGACGTTCTGGATGGCGATACTCTTCCTTTGGGTATTCGCCGTGAAGCTGGATCTGTTTCCCATTTCGTCTTACGACGGCTTCAAGAGCCTGATACTGCCCTCGCTCGTAATGGGCATAAGCGGCTCGGCCTCGCTCATACGCGTTACAAGGATATGCGTGCTCGACAATCTCAGCGAGGGATACGTCGTTACGGCCAGGGCGAGAGGCCTGAGCGACAGGCGGGTCTTCGTGGGGCACGTGCTGAAAAACATACTGCTCCCGGTCATTACGATGGTGACCTCCAGCCTCATAGCTCACATCGGCGGAAGCGTTATCATAGAAAACATCTTCAGCCTCCCCGGCACGGGAAATTATCTTCTGCGCGCCATAAGGATAAAGGATTACCCGGTGATACTCGGCTTCGTCCTGCTCAAGGGAATGATAGTTATAGTACTCACCACGATTGCGGATATTCTGTATTACGCCATTGATCCGCGGATAAGGCAGGGCATGTATGAGAAGAAGTAAAGAGAACAGGAGCCTTCTGATAAAATGCTCCATACTTGCCGTCATGCTCATAGTGATAATACTTTCCAAGAAGCTCTTTTCCTGGGGCGACGTCGTTAAGCTCCCGATAGCCAACCTTCCTCCGAACTGGAAGCATCTTTTCGGCACGGACAATCTCGGCAGAGACCTTTTGTGCCGCTCCTTTATAGGGCTGAGGCTGTCTCTTCTGATGGCGTTCATTATGCAGGTGATTTGCCTTGCGCTCGGCGTTGCCATAGGCACGATAGTCGGATATTTCGGCGGAGTGCTGGACAAGATCTTCGTTTTTCTTCAGAACGTGATCCTCTCTTTCCCGGGCACCGTTCTCACGCTGTGCATAATGCTGCTGCTCGGCACCGGCATTTTCAGCATGATAGTGGCGCTGTGCATCTTCGGCTGGCTCTCTTACGCCAGGCTTACGCGCAGCCGCGTGCTCACTCTGAAGGAGGCAAACTTCATAAAGGGCGAGATCGCCATCGGCTCCTCGCTCTTCCGCATACAGTTTCTCCACATAGTCCCGAACCTGATAAGGACGCTCATCCCCATATTTACTCTTATGATCGGCCATTCCGTTCTCGCCATCGCGGGCCTTTGCTTCCTCGGCTTCGGCGTTCAGCCGCCCCACGCGGAGATCGGCCTTATGATACAGGACGGCCTTGCGTACATCCGCTCGGATCCGTGGATGTTCATTTTCCCCGGTCTGCTCCTCGCCTGTTACTCGGTAATGTTCAACGTCGTGGGCGACGCGCTGCAGGATAAGTTCGACCCTCACGATCCCGTGAACGCAAGCAAGCTGTAGGTGATCGCTATGCAGGAATTATTAAAACTGAACCACGTATCTACGGCGTTCAACAGCCGGAACGGCCTTGTAAAGGCGGTATGCGACGTGAATATGACTGTCTCAAGCGGACAGATAGTAGGGCTTGTCGGCGAGACGGGCTGCGGCAAATCCGTGCTCGGGCAGTCCATACTGCGGCTGCTGCCCTCTTCGGCCGTAACTTCCGGAGAAATAATATTCGAAGGGCGGGACCTCGCGCAGATGGACGATAAGCAGATCCGCTCCGTGAGAGGGCGCAGGATCGCTTATATAAACCAGAACCCCTCCGAAGCGCTCAACCCCGTTCTGAAGATCGGCACTCAGCTGCTTGAATCGCTCCGGGTGTGCGGAGGCCTTTCCCAAAAGGAGGCAAAAGTCCGGGCCGTAGATTTATTGAGATCGCTGTCTTTTGAAGATCCTGAAGATATCATGAAAAAATATCCTCTGGAGCTCAGCGGAGGCATGAAGCAGCGCGCGCTCACGGCGATGGCGATGTGCGGCACGCCGCCCTTTCTTATAGCCGACGAGCCCACCAAGGGCCTCGACGCGCTCATAAGGGGGCAGGTGATAGAATCGCTGGAAAAGTTCATATCGATAACCGGCTGCGCGGCTATCATAATCACGCACGATCTCAAATTCGCGAACACGATCTGCGATACTCTCGCCCTCATGTATGCAGGGGAGATAGTTGAGTTCGGAAGCACCGGAAAGCTTTTTTCCGCCCCGAAACATCCGTACCTTTCGGCGCTGAAGGCCTCGATGCCGCAAAACGGGATGCACGTGCTGAAGGGAAACTCCTGCAGCCTTATCGACATGCCGGAGGGCTGCCGCTTTGCGGACCGCTGCGGCAAGGCCTGCGAAAAATGCCGCAGGGAGCATCCGGAGCTGCGCCCGGTCGCGGAGGATCATATGGTGAGGTGCTGGCAATATGATTGAAGTCGAAGGTCTTACTAAGGTATACAGATCCGGCGTGCTCGGAAGAGACAGGAAGCTGGCGCTGGACAACGTATCGTTCAGCGT
>CACYDX010000232.1 GCA_902773255.1 Oscillospiraceae bacterium | reverse complement strand
TTGGTCCGAGTGGGGCGATTTGAACGCCCGGCCTCTTGAACCCCATTCAAGCACGCTACCAACTGCGCTACACCCGGATATTCTTTTTCGTGCTCGAATAATATAGCACAGTTGCAGTCCAAATGCAAGCTTTTTTGATGAGGTGGAATATTATAAATATCAGGAGCTGAATTGTTCTTTACTTTGATGGCGCTATGAAATAAAATATTGAAAAACAAAGCGAAGGAGGAAGAGATATGGCACAGACAGTGATCACTATCGTTATATTCATAGCCATGATAGTAAGCTATAGCCTTAATAAGATCCCCATGGCGCTCACTTCCATGCTCGGAATGGTGCTTCTTGTGATCACAGGCTGTGTGGCGCCTTCCTCCGTTTTGTCTACCATTGGCAGCGGCACTGTCGTCACAATGATATCCATGTTCATAATAGCCGCCGGCCTGCAGAGGACGCAGATGGTGGATAAGCTTTCCGGCCTTGTTTACAGGGTGTCGAAGGGCTCGTTCACGAAGGTCCTGGCAGGCTATGTTCTTGTCACTTTCATCCTTGGGCAGTTTCTGCCTTCCACCACTGCCATAGTAGCTCTGGTCTGCCCGCTGGTGGTGAGCATGTGCAGGGAGATGAAGGTGAATCCCTCGAAGATGCTGTTCTCAATTGCGATAGTGGGTGTGGCAGCTTCCTGGACTTTTACCCCCATCGGACCATATGCGGCAAACTATGTTGAGAGCAACGGCATGCTTGCTGAATACGGCATAAGCGGTGTGAGCTTCACTATATTCGATGAGATGATAGATAAAATACCGTGCTCAATAGTAGTGATCATCTGGGCGATATTCTTTGCACCGAAATTTGCACCGGACATTCCTGATACCATGCTTGAAAGTTTTACGGGGAGCGCTAAGAAGGAAAAAGAGCCTCTGAGTCCTGTTCGCGAAGTGATAGGCTACAGTGTATTCGCGGCTGTGATAATCTGCCTTATGTTCAATTCCTTCGGCCTTCCTTCATGGGTGATCCCGGCCTGCGGCGCCTGCCTTGTCGTGCTCAGCAGAGTGCTTACGGAGAAAGAAGCCATAAACCGTATGGGACTGGACATAATCATGATCTATATCGGTGCGGCAGTCCTCGGCAATGCCTTTGCCGCCACCGGAGCAGGAGAGATAATAGGAGATGCCGTTTCCGCGGTTCTGGGCAGGACTCATAACAGCTACGTCATAGGGGCGGCGTTCTTCATCGCAGCCTATATAATGACTTCACTGCTTTATAACAGGGCTGTGAGCAAGATACTCATACCGATAATACTGCTGAGCAGCATTAGCATGAACTGCGACCCGCGCGGACTGATGAGGATGTGCTACATAGGCAGCATGTGCTCGCTGATAACGCCAATGGCCACGACGGCTGTTCCGATGATAATGGGGGCCGCGGGATACACGCAGAAGGATCTGCTGAAGATGAACATCATCCCTGCTATACTGATGTGCGCTGTAACCGTGTTGTTCGTGATGAGCAGGTTCCCGTGTTACTGAACGGAGGCAGTCTGGATGAAGATAAAACTGAGAGCGGTTGAAAAAACAAGCCCCGCAAAGGAGAAACGCAGAGACGAGAAGGCGAGAATGGCGTCCTGCAGCAATAAGGAAGAGAGAAAGGCCATGATCAAGGCAGGCAGATTCAATAAGAAAGCGTCCGGAGGTGCTGTGAGGTGAGCATAGAGTTCCTTATTAAGCATATGAGTCTTGAGGAAAAAGCCTCCCTTATGTCGGGGGCCGATTTCTGGCATACAAAGGCCATTGAGAGGCTTGGCATACCGGCGGCGATGATGAGCGACGGGCCGCATGGTCTGAGAAAAGTTGTTACTTCAGCAAAAACTCCGGACGGGAATTCCGTGCCGGCGACCTGTTTTCCGACGGCATCGGCCCTTGCAAACAGCTGGGACGAGGAACTCCTTGAGGAAACCGGCAGCCATCTCGGTATAGAGGCAGCACATGAAGGAGTAGGCATGGTGCTGGGACCGGGACTGAACATCAAGCGCGATCCTCTGTGCGGGAGGAACTTCGAATATTTCTCGGAGGATCCTTTCCTCGCGGGAAAGCTTGCCGCGGCTATGGTGAGAGGTATTCAGTCAGAAGGGATCTATGCATGTCCCAAGCATTTTGCCGCAAATTCCCAGGAGCATCTGAGGATGACCGTGGATTCGGTCGTGGATGAGCGCACATTGAGAGAGATATATCTTCCCGCATTCGAGACCGCTGTGAAGGAAGGCGGGGCTAGATGCGTAATGAGTTCCTATAACCGGGTGAACGGAACCTATTCCTCGGAAAACGCCCATCTGCTTCGTGACATACTATACGGAGACTGGGGCTTCAGCGGTATGGTGGTAACGGACTGGGGAGCGAACAACGACCGGGTCGCAGGTGTGAAGGCCGGTTGCACTCTCGAGATGCCTTCATGCGACGGAGCAACGGACAGGGAAATAGTTAAGGCCGTAAGAGCCGGAAAGCTAGATGAGGCGGTGCTTGATGAGCAGGTGAGACGGCTGCTTGAATTCGTGTTCAGCACCGGCAAGGCGACAGGGCCGAGGAAGTTCGATATGTTCAAGCACCATTTGTTCGCCGCTAAGGCTGCGGAGGAGACTGCGGTGCTTCTTAAGAATGAGGACGGGATCCTGCCGCTTGCGGCAGATAAAAGAGTTGCTGTGATAGGCGACTTTGCCTTTAAGCCGCGGTATCAGGGAGCGGGAAGTTCCCTCGTGAACGCCTGGAATCCGCTCGATCCGGTAGATTGCCTGAAGAAAGAGGGCATTAAGCTCAGCGGTGCCGTGAAAGGCTTTAACAGAAACGGAAAGCGAAGCGCAAAGCTCATGAAAGAGGCTGTGGCTCTTGCCAGAGAGTCGGACCTTGTGCTCTGTTACATGGGTCTTGAGGAGGGCGATGAGGCAGAGGGAGTCGACAGGGAGAACATAGCTCTGCCGGACAATCAGATAAACCTGCTGAAAGTTCTCTCAGAGATCAATGAGAACATAGTTGTTATCCTCAGCTGCGGCGGTGTTGTGGACACATCCTGGGAATGCTGGTGCAAAGCACTGGTACACGGTTTTCTTTCAGGGCAAGCCGCGCCTCTGGCCATGGCGAAACTGCTTACAGGAAAGAAGAACTTCAGCGGAAAGCTGAGTGAGACATTCCCGATCCGTTATGAGGACGGTCCTGTTTCAAAATGGTATCCCGGAAGAGAAAGAACTGCTGAATACAGGGAAGGCATCTATGTCGGCTACAGATACTTTGAAACTGCCGGCGTGCCCGTCAGATATCCTTTCGGCTTCGGACTGAGCTACACGAACTTTAAGTACTCCGACCTGAAAGCTTCTGACGATAAAGTCTGCTTCAATATAAAGAACATCGGAGACAGGGCAGGGGCGGAAGTAGCGCAGCTCTATATCTCAGCAGGAACGGGCGGTGTATTCAGACCGGCTAAGGAACTGAAGGGCTTTAAGAGAGTAGAACTTGAGCCGGGAGAGGAAAAGACGGTCGAGATCCCGCTGACCGATCGGTCATTCAGCTTCTGGAACACGGCAGTGGACGGCTGGACTGTGGAACCCGGGAAATACAGCATACTTATAGGTGCATCCTGCTCAGATATAAGGCTCGGCGCAGAGATAGAGAAAGAGGGAGATCCCGTCCCTGATCCGTATAAAGATGAGCTTTTCACAGCATACTATTCATGCGAGCCGGATATGGTCTCCGACGGGGCATTTGCAAAGCTCATAGGCAGGCCCCTTCCCGAAGCTGAGTGGGATCGCAGCAAAGCCCTCACAGTGAACGATACAATAGCCCAGGGAGCCTACCTTTCAGGCGGCCTCGGGAAGATAATATACAATGTGGTGGCATTCCTCAGAAACATGTATCTTCTCAAAGGCGATAAGATGAGCGCGGCTAACACCATGTTCGTTATGAACGCCACCTACCGGTCGGCTGCGAGGATGTCCGGAAAGATAGATGACAATACTCTCGAGCTGCTCCTTAACGTTATCAACAGGGAGGACGGCGCTGTGAGAAAGCTGTTCGAGGCGCTAAAGGCCGGGAAGAAGAATGGCTGAGAAAGTATTGGACAGATCCCGCTGCAGAATGGCAGCATTCGACCTCGACGGCACACTGCTCCGTGAGTTTTCGCTTACACCGACGGACAAGGTGAAAAAAGCGCTCAATGACCTGAAGGATTCGGGGATACCGGTTGTGGTATCGTCCGGAAGAGATCTTTCTCAGATCAGTCCCGAACTTCTCGGATGCTTCAGCTATGCCGTGCTTACCAACGGCTCCTGTGTCGCTGAGCTGCCTCAGAAAAAACTGATATACTCTCATCCCATTCCGTGGATGATACTGCTCAGAGCAATGAAAAAGGTAAGAAAGAACGGCGGAGCCTGCTTCCTGATGCAGTTCGGCTGTATCCGCGGAACGGAGGAAGGCGAGAAGATAGTTTTTGAGACCATGCTGAAGCATGTTAAAGGCGATGCCATGCTCACGGGTTATGCCGGAGAGGAGAGCAGGTATCACAAAGACATCGAGGCAGCGAATCCTTTTGCTGCGCCAACATATAAGGTGCAGGCCTTTTTCGGTGACGGAGAAAGCTGCGGCATGGCGTTTGCACAGCTGGAAAAGGAAAAAGGGCTCGAGATTTTGAAAATGTTCGGCACCACTATAGAGATAACGGCCTCGGGTGTAACCAAGGCCGCGGCGTTAGATGCCCTGTGTGCTGAGCTTGGGCTGGAGTCCGGATCATATGCCGCTTTCGGAGACGGCAGAAACGATCTTGAGATGCTGCAGTCTGCAGCGTATGCCGTTGTGATGGAAAACGGCGAGCAGTGCGTTAAGGACATAGCGGACTACATTGCACCGCCCGTCACTGAAGACGGAGCCGCTGAAGCCATATATGATCTTTTCTTTTAATACAGATAATACAGAATCAAAACAGCGCATCTGAGGCAGTTCTCAGGTGCGCTGTTACTTTTTGATCTTCGCTTTTTGATGTTTTAGAGCCAGCTTACTACATCGTCTTTGCGTTCAGGCCTTTTTGCAGGATAGCTTTCCGGGTAGCCGAGCACCATGGAGACGTAGAGTTCATATCCCTCCGGTATGAATTCAGCCTTTTTCGCGGCGGTTTCCTCTGTGCGGAAGACATCGTTGGAGAATACGGTAAGGCAGCATGTTCCGAGTCCGAGGGCGTTTGCAGCGTTCATCATGTTTCCTGCTGCGAGGAATACGCCGGCTTCGGGCCACGGAGCATTCGGGTCGTAAGAGATCATTATAACGACCGGTGCTCCGAAAAAGTCATTCGGGAAAGGCCATGTCGCGCCTTTCGGCGCAAGCTTTTTAAACTGCTCAGGTTCAGGACCGACCGCATCCAGAAGTTCCTTTTTCCCCTCTTCAGTAGTGATAACGGTGAAATGCCATGCCTGCAGATTGTGGCCGGAGGCGGCATGTTTTGCAACGTCGATCACTGCATCAAGTTTTTCCTTTTCCACGGGTATCTGTTTATATCTTCTGCAGCTGAATCGGGTATTCATATTGTCCAATACGGCTTTTTCTTTCGGATCCATGCGTTTCCTCCTTTTATTATCAGATATCTGCCTGTTCAGTCTGAATGTTCAGCTGCTGAGCATTCTGCAGCTGCTTAAGTTTCATCGTGAACAGGATTATACCGAGCAAAGCGCACAGCAGCCAGGCAAGCGGCCCTGTAACGCATATGGCTGTGAATCCAATGATCGGTGCGAGCAGCGGAGTGAAAAGGCCTCTGGCTATAAGTTCGGATATGCCTGCGATCAGCGCTGCATTTCCGTTGCCCAGGCCGATGTTAGCACCTCTGAACACATGCAGGAAACTAAGCAAAAACATAGTGGGGCACATCCATCTGAGATACTGCTCAACGAACACCATGACTGATTCATCCGTTTCACCGATGAAGATGCTGATCAACGGCCTGCGAAGCAAATAAGCTATGGTGGAAAACACGGCAAGATAGAGGAATGTGATCAGAGTTATCTGACGGATCCCTTTGTTTATCCTGTCAAACCTGCGGGCACCGTAGTTCTGGCCGACATAGGTGGATACCATGGTGCTCACTGCGAACATCACCGTTTCCATCATGCGCTGGATCTTTATGCATATCGTCTGCGCAGCAACTGCCGAGGAGCCGAAGCTGTTGAGCACTCTGGCGACAATTATTATGCCTGCAGCCGTAACTGACATGTTCAGTCCCATCGGGATGCCGACCTTCAGCGCCTGACCGACCTCTGTCCATATACCTTTGAAAGCGCTTCTTTTCGGAATGAGCTCGGGGAATTTTGCCTTTGTATAAATAAAGCAGGCAAGACCAGATATGAGCTGCGACAATACCGTTGCTATCGCAGCACCTGCAACATCCCAGCCGAAGGAGAGAATGAACAGCAGGTCGAGGAAAATGTTCAGGACAGAGGAGAAAGCAAGGAAGAAGAGGGGAGTGCGGCTGTCGCCCACGGCTCTCAGAATTGAGGAGAGCATGTTATAGAGGATGGTGGCAGGTATGCCGGAGTAGATTATCGTCAGATATCTGAGCGAGTGCGGGAACATGTCGCTCCCGGTATTGATGACTTTGAGCAGAGTGCCCGTCAGGCTGACGAATATACCTGTAAGAACAACTGCCTCCAGCAGAGAGATCACATAGTGCGCGGCAATGCTCCGCTCTATCCCGCGTTTATCTCCTGCGCCGAAACGCTGGGAGGTGAGCACGGAGCAGCCCGCGGCGTTGCCGATGGTAAATCCCATGGTAAAGAATACCAGCGAGCCTGTTATGCCCACAGATGCCAGTTTTACTACGCCCAGCGTGCGCCCGACGATCATCGTGTCAAAAAAGGCGTAGAGTTCCTGGAGCAGATTGCCGATGACCACCGGCAGTGTAAAAAGCAGCATACATCTGAGTATGTTGCCTCTGGTCATATCTATTGCTTTTGAATCCGCCTTTATTCTTGCCGCCATTCTTTATCTCCGGATGAATTGTGGATCGGAAACCGATTCACACCTTTATATACTGTTAATATAATACTTCAGAAACATGATCTCTGCAAATATTTTTTCACAATATATCATATTTATTGTTTTATTTCGGCAGGATGTGTTATAATAAATCTGTTAAATATTGTATCCGGAGCATGACTGAAAATGAAATACCCGCTGTTCACAAAAGACAGGTCTTTCTACAAGACCCTAATTCTTCTCGCAATACCGATCGCTCTGCAGAATTTCATCTCCTACGGCGTGAATTTCATGGACAACCTGATGATAGGGAAGCTCGGCGAGATAGACATCGCCGGCGTATACATCGGAAACCAGTTTCAGACCGTAGTCCAGCTTATGGTGAACGGTATAACGGGTAGCCTTACTATCCTCGGAGCACAGTACTGGGGCAAGCGCGATACCGGGAGCATCCGCAGACTGACGGCTATCAGCGTGCGCTGCGCACTGGTCCTTGGCCTGTTCTTTACGCTCACCGCGCTCCTTCTGCCGCGTCCCATACTTTCTCTCTTCAGCAAGGATCCGCTGGTGCTCGATTCCGGAGTTAAATACCTTACTATTGTGTGCTGGTCATATATCTTCTTCTGCTACAGCATGACGCTCGTTGCTTCCATGCAGGCCGTGGAGCAGGTGAAGATAGGCATGTATATAACGATTCTGGCACTGTTCACAAATGTCGGCCTGAACTATGTCCTCATCTTCGGTAAACTGGGCCTGCCTGCCATGGGAGTAAGAGGTGCAGCGCTTGCAACCCTTATCTCAAGAATGATAGAGTCTGCAGTCATGACCTTCTACGTGTGCTCGATAGATAAGAAACTCGGCTTCAAACTGAAATCCTTCTTCCTGAACGGCGACGGACTCTTCCGTGACCTTGTCCGATGCGGTGCGCCTATCATGGGCGCCTGGATAGTATGGGCGAT
>CACYDX010000231.1 GCA_902773255.1 Oscillospiraceae bacterium | reverse complement strand
TCGATTGTGATTTCATCTTTCGCAAAGCCCGGCAGATCAATATCTACTTCATAATGATCATCATGTTCATGCACATCGGTCTTCATCAGACGATCTGCATGTTTTCCGTAAAGCTTTCTTTCGGTTTTGTCCAGATCTGAGAAATCCGGAAAATCAAACCAGCCATCAAACAAATTCTCTCTGAAAATACTCGGCATCAACATAATCAATTCCTCCTTTTACTCAATCGTCATTTCGTTTATGCTTCATGAGCAATGGGACGGAGGGTTTAGGTCGGTGAAGCCTTTTCTGCTTTCCTGATCTTCTTCGTTCCTTTGTTCTGAGTATGTTATAGCACCATTATTAGCACTCGTCAAGAGTGAGTGCTAATAATTCTGTGAACTTTTTGTGAATTATTTACTCAATCAATCGTACATCTGTTCGATCTTTTCTTTACATTCATTATACACAATGCTATAATAGTGAAAAGAATGGAAACGTAAAGCAGAGAAAGGAGGATGTCATGGAAAGGCAGATGAGTCTGTTCCCGGAAGCCGAAGACAGGCGTTCTCCTCAGTCTGTCACATGGAACGGGTGGCACGGCTGTACTCCCTGCTCCAGCGGCTGCCTGCACTGCTATATGATGCGCCGGGACAAAGAATACGGCAGGGACCCCGCCATCGTTCACAAGACGGCCAGCTTTACTCTCCCCGTCCGCCGGTATCGGAGCGGTGAATTCAAAGGTCTGTACAAGATTCCTTCCGGGTCCACCATTTTCACCTGCTTCACGTCCGACTTCTTCCATCCGGCAGCCGATGAATGGCGGGCTGACGCATGGGCTATGATAAAGGAACGAAGCGACTGCCATTTCTTCATGGTCACAAAACGCCCGGAAAGGATTGAGGCAGCGCTGCCCTCCGGCTGGGGAGAAAAAGGATACGACAATGTGCAGATCAGCTGCACCTGTGAGAACCAGTACTGGACAGACCGCCGCCTTCCGGTGTTCCTGTCCCTCCCTCTTCCGCACAAATCCATCACGCATGAACCGATGCTGGAGCGGATCAGCATCCGGAAATATCTCAAAGAATACGGAAAGCAGATTGAAAGCGTCAGCTGCGGAGGAGAGTCCGGTCCGGAAGCCCGGGTCTGTGATTTTGCCTGGGTAGTGGACACCCATCTGCAGTGTGTGGAATACAATGTGCCGTTCTACTACCACCAGACCGGTGCAAGGCTTCGAAAAGGAAACAAAATTTACGACATCCCGAGGGAACACCAGCATACACAGGCGCACAAAGCACATCTCGATTTCGACGGCACAAGGCTCCCCGCCTGGGATGAGCCGGATACGGAGGCAGACTGTTTCTGAATATGGAAATCGACTGCTGGCGCATTTTTACGGCGTAAGCCGCCGGAGGTTCACATGATCATCCAGACAGGAAACCGAACTGACATTCCGGCCTTCTTTTCAGAGTGGTTTGCAAACCGCCTGAGGGAAGGCTTTGTTCTCGTCCGTAATCCGTTCAATCCTCAGTCTGTCACCCGCTACATCCTTGATCCGTCTGTCGTTGACCTCATCGTTTTCTGCACTAAAAATCCGGAGCCGCTGCTCAGATACATGGACCTGCTGAAACCGTATCACCAGTACTGGTTTGTAACCATCACGCCGTACGAAAAAGACATCGAGCCGAATGTACCGGACAAATCTGCCGTCATGGAAACCTTCCGTCAGCTGTCTTCCATAGCCGGCCCCGATCATATGTGCTGGCGGTATGACCCCATCTTTATTGACGAAACATGGACAACTGACCGGCACATCGCATCTTTCCGGGCAATGTGCGAAACGCTGGCGGGACATACCCGCGCCGTCGTAATCAGCTTTATTGATCTGTATGAAAAAGTAAAGCGCAACTTCCCGGAAGTCAGAACCGTACCCTTCCGGACACAGATCACGCTTACACAGGCCTTTGCAGAAATCGCCGGAAAATACGAAATGACTGTCAAGCCCTGCGGTGAGTCAAAACAATTGGAAAATGCCGGTGCCGACTGTTCCGGCTGCATGACCCAGAAAGTCTTCGAAGCAGCAGTCGGTCAGAACCTGAACCTGCCGACCAATCCAAACAACCGCAGAGAATGCGCCTGCTACATCACCGGGGACATCGGCGCATACAATACCTGCCGTCATTTCTGCCGCTACTGTTACGCAAACGCAGACAAAGCAGCGGTGCTCCGGTCCATAAAAAACCACGATCCGAAGTCACCGCTTCTTATAGGACACGTACAGCCCGAAGATAAAATATCACAGCCAAAGCAGGTCAGCTGGATAGACCCGCAGATGAGGCTGGAGTTATTTTAAGAGAAGCAGGGGACGGTCCTTTGCTGCATATTTGAAAAGTGCAGAAAAGGACCGTCCCCTGTTTCAGTCTTTAGAAAGC
>CACYDX010000230.1 GCA_902773255.1 Oscillospiraceae bacterium | reverse complement strand
TCAATTCCAAGAATCAGATAATTGCTCAGGTGCGAATTATACCGATATTTTTTTCCATTATACGTGACGAGACCTTTATTGCTTTCTCCCGTCCACGAATTATCATCCTTCGCCTGATCTGTTTCCAAATCAGAAACACTGCTGGTCGCGTTTTCATCGGCACTGCTCCCGGTACGCTCTCTGACATAGGGCATAGCTGCTATCACAGTGATTCCTAATGCCACGGCCACCATTACTGCAATGATCACCGTCCGAGCGACACCATTATTTCCGGATTTTTTACCCATCACGCTTTCTCCGCAGTCATTCTTATAAGATTGCTCATACCCTCGTACCGCAAGTCTTCTTTAACAGCTGTCCCGCTGACTCAGTCCCGGTCTTAACCCGCCTGGCCTTCTTTCCCGGCAGTCTCCGCGGCGCTTTCTTTCATCTTTTCTTCGCCGTACTTGCCGTATTTACCGTACTTGCCGTACTTGCCATACTTACCGCCATACTTACCGCCATACCTGGTACCTCCGGCTCTCTCTACTCTGTTGAGTACTACGCCGAGGATTGTACAGCCTGTTCTCTCCAGCTGTTCCTTAACTTTCTGGGCAGCCCGGTAACTCACCGCTCCGCTTTCTATAACCATTATTGCTCCGTTACAAAACTGAGCGATCATTGCCGCGTCGATTACCTGTCCCAGCGGAGGGGAATCAATGAAAATATAATCATATTTCTCGGCTTCCTTTTTCAGGAGATCTTCAAACGGAGTATCGCTGAGCATCTCTGCCGGATTCGGGGCATAGGCGCCTGCAATGATAATATCCAGATTATCGTAATTGGTGCTGTATATGATCTCCTCTTCCGTTTCCACCTGTCCGCTCAGATATTCTGACAGACCTGCCATAGACTGCTCAATTCCAAATCGATTGACCAGCATCGAATTACGTATATCAGCATCTATCATCAATACCTTCTTGCCGGCGCCGGCCATCTCTGCCGCTAAATGGAATGTAGTATCGCTCTTCCCTTCTCCCGAAAAAACACTCGTGATCAGGATAACGCGCCTGCGTCTTCCTGCGAACTGTATATTCGCGCGCAAAGTCTTAATCGCTTCTCTGTAAAAGAAATCGCCGCTGTTTTTATCATCGATAATAATTTGATGCCCCATTCGTGCTCCTTAGACTTAATTCTCTGCTTTTTTCTTCTCAGATTTCCTGATTTTCTTCCGCCCGCGCTTCTTATTCTGCTCCTTATCAGGCAGGACTGCCAAAGTGTACAGTCCAAGATACTGCTCTACGTCTTCCTCTGTTACGATAGCGTCGTTCAGCAGTTCTTCGACTATTGCAATCGCACAACCCAGGAGGACTCCCAACAGGAGACCGAGCATCACGTTTCTGCTCATGCTCGGAGAAGTCCTCTTATATGGGATCTCGCCTTCCTCTATGATATTAGGGGTAGTTACTTCCATCTTTTCCCCAATGTAATTGGAGGATACTGTGGCAATCTCATCAACAATCCTTTTAGCGACATATGGGTCACTGTCGGTAACAGCCAATTCCAATATTCGTGAATCACTTGGATTGGACACTGTCAGCTTTGACAGAAGCACCTCATAATCGAACTTCAGTCCGAGGTTCGTGATCACCTCGCTGAGTACCGGACGGCTTTGAATAAGGATCGTATAGTCCTTCGTCAGCTGTGATCCCAACTGCAGATCTGCAAGAGACGAGATCGTTGTTTCCTTGCTCAAAACCAGCATTTTAGCCTTTGAAGTATATGTCGGCGTAATCAGAAATCTGGTGCCGAGGGCAAATATATTCGCAAATAATAATCCTAACAGGATGATAAGTAAAATACTGTTCCTCAGTGCGCCCAGGAGCTTGATCAGATCAATCTCCCCATACTCAGAATCATTCATTGATGTCACTCTGAACCGGTCGGACTTTGCACCGGGGTTTGACATAACTGCGGCCTTTTCTTCCATATGTTTTAATACTCCTGCTCAAAAGATCACTACATACTATATCACAAATCAAATTCTGTTGATAGTTCATTAATTCCCAAAATGATTCCCGCTAAAGAGCATAAATCTGTACTCAGTATCCAAATGTTCCCGGAACCATTTCAGACTTTTATCAGATAGAGGAGGTCTCTTTACCGGATCGTGAGCATCTGAACCGATATAAGAAATATCCTGTGCATCATAGCGCTTACGAAGCCACCTTTTCGTGCTGTCGAACATCCCGCGCTGCATTTCTTCCGCATTCGACTGCAGTTCTACGTCCATCGAAAGGATTTCATCCAGATTCCGGTTCTTGCGCAGCGCTCCATAGCGTTCCACATGAGCGATGATCAGCTTCCAAGGACTCCTTCTGAACCTTTCTGCCGCCATCCGGATCTCGCTGTAAGGCGCGCCTTCGCTGAACTCAACCAGTACATATCTGGTTCCCGCCATTGTCAGCGCCTTCCCTTCTTCCAGTTCCTTAAGGAGGTCATTATGATAATAAAGCTCCTCTCCCGGCAGAATCCGCATTTCAATCCCAAGTTCTGTCCTGACCTTCTGATTTGCTTCTTCAACAAGGCTGAGCACCGTCTCTTTCTTCAGCCGGTTACGCCACGGAAGATAATGAGGCGTGGCAATCATTGTACGCACGCCTGCGTCCCATGACTGCCGGATCATCTGCAATGTCATATCCCAATTGCGGGAGCCGTCATCTATGCCGGGAAGAATATGGCAATGAATATCCCATATTCCCTCGTTCATCTCATTTCCATACACCAATATAAAACCTCTAAAGAAATGTATCGTTCTGATTCCAAATTAAACTTTACACCGTCGTTCATGCTTTTGCAATATTTATGTCATAATTTTCGTGCACCTGATCAATTTTTTGCTTAATGCTGCCGCTTAAGATCTTTTATCAAGTAAGGTCAATCGTGGCAATTCTGGGCTCAAAACAGCAGGTGGGACGAACACAGACAATACGCACCCCTGAGGCCCTCTGCGGACCAACCTTCATAAAGGTCGCGATCACGCTTGTATCTCCTTTGAGACCAAGCGGACCGATATTGGCCTCATTTACCCGTCTTGTGATTTCCCGCTCCATTTCAGACTGCACATCATACTTTCCGTCCGTCTGCGCCTGGAGCATCATAGATGCCGCCTCAAAGTGAGAGCGTCCCACGCCGATTGCCAGTGTGCACGGAGAGCAGCCAAGTTGGGAAACACCTTCCGTTGCCCATTTTACGATTTCATCAAGAACCACCTGTGTATTGTGTTTATGGAAAACGCGGTAAGTCTTTCCTCTGATCGCAGGGCCCCCGCCAAACATCAGAATGTGCAGACGAATCACATTATCCGGGCATCTGCGGAGCAAAACAGGAGCGGGCTCAACCCCTGCGGAATCAGGATTCAGGCCTCCGCTCTGATCGATTCTTTGGCTGTCATCTCCCATAATGCCCATAGGACGCCCCGGAAGTTTACGAAGTCCCTGCGCCACGCCCTCTCTTATGGCATCAAGCATTTTACCGCTTACTCCGCAGTCTTCACCGATCTCCAGAACAAGATGCGGGATTCCGGTATCATCACAAAGCGGACTATGATTTTTCTCTGCTGCCTCGGCATTTTCCAAAATCGTCTCTAACACCCACTTTGCCTGCGTATTTCTTTCTGATTCAATGGCTCGTTTGTAAGCTTCCTTCTTGTCCGGGCGGAAAGTACTTCCTGCCTCCACCAAAGTATCTCGCACAAGAGCAACAATTTCCTCATATGTTTTAGTCATAGATGCTCCTCCCGTGAGCCGCCCCGATAATGGCGGGATATTTTTCTACTTTGATCAGGTGCAGGGCCTCCATACCGAGCTCCGCAAAAGCAACTACATGCTCCTCGCTTGTTTTGGAGCCAAGGAGTGCCGTCACAGGCGGAATGACCGCATACACCGAATTATATCGGTCAAGCGCCTTTATGGTCTCTTCATGGAGCTTACCCTTTCCCAGATGCAGCTTTATACCGGCTTTGCTGAGAGGTTCGATACTGCTCTCGATCTCCAGTTTATTGGAGCTTGTCGGTCCGACGCCGGCCGGACTGACTGCTGTATGAAAGATAACCTGACCGCGCAGATCAACTCCGAGGTCACCGATTGTTCCGTCTTCGATCATCTTTAATACTTTGGGAAGCACCGCGTCGCGCCCGCAGAGGATGTATCCGCTGATTTCAACGGTATCTCCTGCCTTCAGGGATGCTGCCGCTTCTTCACTGATCGGTGTAGTTAATTGAATCATTTCACTTCCTCATTCAATCTGACAATATAAGTGTCACTCATTGACCGCAAAGAGTTTGACAAAACCGCTCTCGTTCTTGATCACGCCAAAAGCTCTCGCTCTGTTATATACTTTTTTAGCCCAGTTTGTATGAGGCTTGATCTCATTCATCTTATTTCCGCCGGAGCCTTTTACTACGCCTCCGCCGGTCCCGAGAATCTGGCAGGCATCGTCGTACTCTTCTTTTGTCACTGCCATCAGGGCATTGACAAACTTGACGTGGGTCGGATGAATGACAGTGCGCCCGACAAAACCATTTGCTTTATCAAGCAGCACTTCCCGGAGCAGCCCGTCGATCTCACCGTTCACCAGAGGCTGACGGCGCATCAGATAATCCTCAATCCCATAGTGCTGAAGATCTTCGAACATCAATTCCTTCGGTGCCCGGAAATACTCCCACACAGGGCCCGAAATAACATAATCATTATTTCTGCCGCATACATTTATGATGTCACTGAGGCACTCACGAACAGTCATAATATCATACAGACTGTAATCTACGCCCCTTCGCACGCCAAATACTGAGCTGAAATCAGTACCGCCGACTCGAACCTGAAGTACCAGGTCCTTGTACTTGTCAAGGATCTTTTTTATCCCTATAAGCTGCTGGATGCGGCTTTCTTTATAAGCCACCTCCGGATCCTCAATGATAGGCATGCCGTAGATTATCTCACCGAATCGATTATTAAGGTCCCTGAGATACGCATAGTATTCATATCCGTTTTCCGCGTTGAACTTGGGGAAATTGATGCCGCACAGAGAACGTACCTCCTCCTTGGTCAATTTCTCACCAAAGTCCTTGAACTGCTCCAGATTACGAACACGCACAAAAATGAGGGGCACATAATCAGGATTCAGTTCTCCTTTATCCACGGCTTTAGTAACCGTTGACAGCAGATTGTGCACATTCTCCATAGCTTCCGGAAGTTTTTCTTCCGGACAAGCGTCTTCAAAACACAATACCATCGTCGTAAGCCCCGGCATGGCATGTTCCAGAATCTTAGGCGTAAAGTTTTTGTATCCGGGCATATACATAGTGGCTCCCAGACAGTATTGAAGCAGCTCACGTTCTGTATATTTATTAAAGTGCTCGGGTTCAACTACAAATTTGAAATCAGGATTATACATATGATGTCTCATTACTTAGTACTTCCTTTCTTCCGGACCGGCGAGTAGTTCTTCGATCGCAGTCTGTCATTAATAAACAAATTCAGTGATTATGTATCAGATTAAGGAACCCTTAGGTGACCAAACCGCATCCGGGTAATACTCATCAATTACCCGTTTTACCAGGCTGCACTGTTTTGCGCGCTTTCTTGCATCATCTTCTGTGCTGTCCCAGGAATGAGTTGCAGCCACAGATCCGCCCGTCTTGAGATAGATGGGCGCTGCAATGCGGATCATTTCCGGCACTTCATAATGACGGATAAATCCGCCGGTAGATTTCGGATTCTCAGTGTGGATATCAATAGGGCAATCCACCGCCTGGCGCATAGCGGCCAGCATCTGAAGCTGAATATCGCGGACAGGATTGATCGAATCAGCCCCAATGCTCTCAAGAAGTCTTGCGGAACAAGGGTTTCCGTGCCCCGCGTGTGCAGATACTTTAAAATGACAATCCTCGGGGATCTCTCCGGCTTTGCGCATCTCATTCAGGATCCAGAGGCATCCTTCATCGTAGACAAGGAAGCCGCGGCATCCCAGCCGGGCCGCGCGCTTGACATCTTCAATCGCACGGACAATCTGTTCCTGGCCGCGGAGACGATATCCCATACGGACGCCCTCCTCAGTATGGACAGATGCCGAAGTATCAGTCGTAGCACGAGGTCCGACCGCAAGGATCAGATCCGTCTCCCACTTTTTTGCAAGTTCGACCATCTCTCCTATTTCTTTATCAGTCAGCCTCATGATTCCCTGCGTCTGCGTGACGCGATGAAGGTATAAACCATAGCCGTCCATAGCCTCCAAAAGGGCCCGCATAACCTTCGGTCCCTGGATTCCGGGCACTTCGAAACGATACTGACCGCCGTCCTTAAATCTTTTTTCAGAAGTCGGCAGATCATACGCGTCACCGCCGGGAAGGCCGATAGATTTCAGAAACTCACGTGTTTTTTCCATGCTGTTCATTTTCTATTTATTCCTTTCTGCCACTGTGTGGTCGTCATTACTGTTTAAGTCGTCGATCAGTTTATCGATCGCTTCTCTGTGATCGAATATGATAGGCGGCAGCTTACGGGATAAGCCCTTGTGAATACGACAATCTATAAAAGATGCTTTTCCGCATGTACTTAATTTTTCTACAGCTGCGATCAGTTCTTCTTCTGTCGTCACCGGATGTCCTGCTGTCTGATATCCGCAGGCTTCCGCGATCCCGGTGAAATCAATAAGATGGCCGGCAGAAGGCTGACCGCCTACAGATTCATGGGCCCCGTTGTTCAGGACTACGTGCATGTAATTCGGAGCATTTACTTTGCTGACCATAGTCATGGCTCCCATATGCATCATGGCGGCAGAATCGCCGTCAAGTACGACCACCTGTCTTTCCGGCCTTTCCAGCGCGATTCCCAGCGCGACCGAACTCGCGTGACCCATAGAGCCGACGTTCAGATAGTCATGCGCCTTAGTCTCATTTCTTTTTTCCCGAAGGAAGAATAATTCCCGTGTGGCCCGGCCGGTCGTCGCGGAGTAGATTGTATCTGCAGGCATATGATCCAGGATCACTTCGATCGCCTCTTCCCGGCTCATGGGATACACAGCATCCACATTATTAGGCTTGTCCGGATCAGCCATCACACCTTTGGGGGCGATCAATCCGTAAGGCTGCCTTGTTTCTCTGCAGTACTGAACTGCTTTTTCCACAGTAACAGCAAACTGTGCGTCATCATCTTCCAGTACAGTATATGGAATATGCATGATATCCAGAAGGGAGGTCGTGATCTCGCCTTGAAGCTTGTGCTGGGGATGATTGGGTTCCGTGCCGCCCTGTCCTCTCCAGCCGATCAGCAGAAGCATAGGGACGGCATACACAGCTTTATCAGCCATAGACGCCAGCGGATTGACAGCGTTGCCTTCTCCGCTGTTTTGCATATATACCAGCGGTATCTCACCACTGGCAAAATAGTGCCCTGCAGCAATCCCCACGGCATTTCCTTCATTTGCGGCGATCACATTCCGATCTCCGCAATTCGCGAGGGCGTAATTGCAGAATCCGTTCAGATAAGAGTCCGGAACACCTGTAAAATAGCTTACGCCGTTGTCAGCCAATGCCTGAAATACCTTATCCTGATTCAGCATTTACTTCTTTTCTCCTCCCACAGATCCTTTTCCTTTATACAGCGTGAAATACTCGGGGCTGTCTCCCTTAGTGATCTTCCATGCAGTCTCAAATGCCTCAACCACATCTTCCGGCAGGGGGCCGGCTTTCAGTGTTTCCATATTCTGGATCAAATGGTTGATTTTTGAAGCCCCTATAATGATAGCGTCCCCGCGGTCACCTTGTAACATGGAATGATACGCGAGCCAGCGGTAAGTTGCCTCTATAGTGGTAATACCGTATTTCTCCGCTGCTTTTTTGATAATATCCACGCCTTCGAAAAAGCTCTTCTTCCAGTAACGTTTCTGATAATTAGGCCGGTGCGTGAAACGCCCGTCGGAGGGAGCTTCTTCAAATTTTCCGTATCGGCCGGTAAGCAGGCCGCCGCACATTGGATTGTAGGCCGAAAAGCGCATGCCGAAATAATTCAGGCAATCATTAAGCTCAATCTCCGCCTTTCGCGTAAGCGGGTTATAGATTCCCTCAAATACTGTGGGTTTCACCCACCCGTTTTTATCGCAGATATGCCACACATCAGCTATCATCCACGCCGGAAAATTGCTCAGTCCAAGCTCTCTGAACTTTCCCCGGTCATGCAGGTCGGCCATAGCGGCCAGGACCGATTCCACCGGTGTCGCCGGATCGGGGAAATGCAGGAACACTGTATCTACCGAGGGCATGCAGAGCCTTTCAAGGCTCTCGTTTACCTGGCTGTATGCTGCCTCCGCATCCAGTTTTCCGCTTATCCGCGGATTTACCTTAGTTGCGATCTTAAAAGGTCTTTCCAGCTCAGGCAGCACGCCGCCGAGCAGTCTCTCGCAGTTTCCGTCATTGTAGACATAAGCTGTGTCGAGCTCACTGTAGCCGGCTGCAAGGAATGTCTTTACAAATTTTTCGACATCCGGCTCAAAAACCGATTCGCCAAATGTCATCGTGCCAAGGATCAGGTTTACTTTTTTTGCCATTACACTGCACCTGTTAATCTGATCGGGTTTTCAAATTTACCTGCTCCGTCTATTTTCTCGACAGCTCCGACCAGTTTCATCAGAGTTGTTTCATCCGCGTCTTTCTGCGCGCAGACCCGGAGCTTATTGATGATGTCATTTCTTGTCAGCGGCTTTTCGGGATCGCCCTTGGGTACAAGCACGACCTCTTCCTCTTTGGATCCGTCTTTGAGCAGGATCTCGACCCTCGTGCCTCGAATTCCCATTTCCCGATTTTCCATTGATTCATCGGCGATCAGGTTGATCTTCTCAATGAGATCAAGAATATCCCGCGTAAGTCTGGGCGGGTTCATATCTGCTATACCGTAGGAGCCGTTTGTGAGGGCGCAGGCCAAAGTATACTGTATCGAAAACTTTGTCTCATCCTGGTCTTTCGGTATCTTGATCCCTGCCAGTCTGATGGCATTGGGATAAATATAAACATTGACGGTCTCTATATTTTCTGCTTTTACCCTCTGAAACAGGCTCACGCCGGCGTCAATCCCGCAGTGTGTATGACGGCAGGACGGATAGAGCTTAAAATAGCAGTCATGGAGCAGCAGATGATCTGCGCCCTTCATCATTTTTTCGTCCACATGATCCGTCACAGCGTGAAACCATCCATTCCGGCCTTCAAGGGCCTCTGTGGGACCCTGGACGCCTTCATTAGCCAGCATCGCCGCAAAAACGCCGTTTTCAGCTGCTTTCCCGGGATTGAGAGGCTTTATGGCAGGACGGGAATCTCCATATGACAAAAGTCCTCCGGTCATGGTCGTCGCAAGCGCGATGGCGTCTTCGATTCCCTGCGCGTCGAGATGATACAGTCTCGCACATGCGCAGGCACATGCAAGAGTACCGGCCATACCGGTGGAGTGGAAGCCTCTGGCGACCAGTCCCGGCTGTGCGGCCGAGGAAATTCGTATATATGCCTCATAACCGGTTGCCAATGCCAGCAGCACCTCATCATTGGTGCTGTTCAGCCTGTCCGCCAATGCGAAAACAGCGGGGATCAAATGAACTCCGGCGTGGCCGGCTGCCTTTTTATTGCCGTCATCCAGTTCAGCGCCATGTCCATAGACCGAGTTCATGAAAGCCGCTGAACGCGCAGGATACTTTTTCCCCTGAAACAGGACATAGCTCTCTTCAACGCCGCCCTGACCATATACTGCGCGCTCTACTGCCTTATTAAATACTTCGTTTTGTCTGTATCCGGCATAAGCCGCGGCAAAAAAGTCGATAATCAGTGTCTGAAGCTGGTTTTTGTCCTTTTCAGTTAATTCTATCCGATACAGATCCTGTGCCAGTTCAGTCGTCAGTCCCATT
>CACYDX010000229.1 GCA_902773255.1 Oscillospiraceae bacterium | reverse complement strand
TCTTACCCCGGGGAGAGAAAGACACCCTTCCTCAGTCTCATATGCTTCTTTCTTTTCAGTAATTACCGGGTTTATCATAATAAGATCGGCAAAGCCGGTAGCCACAATAATAATCCTCTTGCGGTATCCAATCATATTTGCAGCCATACCTACACAGCGCTCGCGGTTAGCTCTGAGAGTGTCCTCCATGTCCTGTACTACAGGCAGATCGATCTTTGTTGCTTTTTCGGATTTCTGATTCAGAAAGAATGCGTCTCTGACGATAGGCTTAATCATTATGAGCTACCTCATTCCTCATTTATATTTCTGTACAGATCATTTACTGCCGCCTGAGCATGTTCTGCAATATGCTTGTTTTTAATGTGATCTCTCAGATCCATGATTGCCAGCATCTCATCCGCAACATCCTCAAGCCTGTGTTTCCCGCGGGATATATAGCTTATCATCCTCTCTGCTGTGAAATCAGTGCTCATCTCAGCACAAATAAGCAGGGTGAAATCCTCCGGATATCCTTTGCGAAGCATTAAATCATACAGCAGTTTACTCTTTTCGCTCATTTCGTCTATACATCTACATATACAGTCAGGGCAACAATAGCGATCGTGATCTCAGTCTTAGGTTTTCCATTCAGGGCAATACCTTCAGGGTTTGCCCCGCCCTGATGCACTTCAGCATCCACATTCCACCAGCTGAGATAGTCTGTCACCACTGACGGATCCACTTCATCAGGATGCGGCGCATAGATATCTGCCTTGATATATGCCTGTGTCTTCCGGTCGGTTATGTCAAATATCTCGGATATTCCTGCCATGCAGCAGTGGTGAATTGCGTCTTTGGTGGCTTTGAGCACTGCGTTATTCTGGTCGCCGCCGTGCATATCAACGCCCTGTCCGAATTCTATAATAAGCCTCTTCATTCCCATAGACATTCTCCCTCTACAGATTAAGCTCGAAACACTTATTTGATTTTTCTAATAATACCATATCCATCGCACATAAAATGCCCCGGAGTACTATTATCCAAAGCATAGATTGTAATAGCGGCGGAGGAAACTGACCTCTCATACGGGTATTGAATTCCCGATAATGCGTGCTGTATCATCGATTCATGAAAAGATCAGAAAAAAGAACGCCTAAGGCTATAATAATATCGATCATCCTGCTGTGCATCGCGGAGGCACTTTTGTTTGCCGCAAAGAATGCCAGGGGCTTTGCCGAATGGTACAGCGTCAATATTTATTCTTTGATCACAGCATCTATGGGACGTCTTGCCGGAACCGTTCCGTTTTCTGTTGCTGAAGCTGCTTCATGTATCCTTCCACTGATTATCATAGCGGATATCGTGCGCTGCCGCAGAAGACTCGGGACAGCATTCATGCATATAGCACTTATTTTATCGGTACTTTTCTTCCTGTATGCGGCAAACTGCGGGATCAACTACCACAGAAACACGTTTGTTGATCAGGAATCGCTGTCTCATGCGAAGTTTACGGAAGAGCAGCTCGCGGACTTCTGCGAGTATATTACCGGGCAAATAGAAGATTGCGGATCATCTCCTGAGTATCCGCAGGGCAAAGGTCTTTCAGATGCAGCCAGACTTTCCATGAATAAACTTTCAGATAATTATCCTTCACTTCGCGGTTATTATCCTGCCCCAAAGCAGCTCACATTACTCTCCAGGGCATTCTCGAATATGGGTGTCAGCGGTATTTACTCGCCATTCACTGTAGAAGCAAACATAAACGGTGAAATGCCGGGAATGGAAAAGCCGTTTACCTCATGTCACGAGCTGTCTCACCTCAGAGGATATATGAATGAGGGCGAAGCTAACTATATAGGCTGGTTAGCTTGCATTGAATCCGATGATCCGTCATTCAACCGCAGCGGATGGCTTATAGCCTGGATGCATGCAGGCGGTGCTCTCAGGAGAGTCGATCCCGGACGCTATGAGAAACTCCGCAAAAGACTTCCTTCAGACGCCGTTTCCGAGATCGAGAAAAACAGCCTGTTCTGGTCTTCCCACGAAACCAAAGCTTCTGAAGTGCAGGACCGTGTCAATGATGCTTATCTGAAGGCAAACGACCAGAAAGATGGAATACAGTCATACGGCATGCTTACGACGCTGATGCTTATGCATTATTACGGTCATGAATCATCAGATCAATAGACATTAAAAGGGGCTGCCTGACAAAGTTATTATGTGAAGGTTACATAATAAGAAGAAGTAACATCAGGAAGTGCATATTAGTACAAATCCTGATGTTTTATATTGCATGGGACTGTTCTGCCGTTTATATAATAGTTTCAGTATTTTTTATTGGGAATGAAAAACCATAAGCAAAAGGCTTCTGGAATTGCATGAAAGTTCATAACCATAGTACGGTACCCCAGTCATTGCAAATCTCAGCAGATCTCGTATCTCATATATTTCCGGGTTGTTATAAAACAAGTATAGCTATTCATTGTAATCTGCAGACTTCCGTC
>CACYDX010000228.1 GCA_902773255.1 Oscillospiraceae bacterium | reverse complement strand
AATTCGCAAGCCCCTCTTGACGAAAGATGTATGAAACGTCTATAATGTATCACGCAATCAGTCCTTGCAAAAAAAGGCTGCAGGTGCTATACTAAAACAAATCAATAAAGGAGTGAATACGCATGCCACTTGTCACATCCACTGAAATGTTCAAAAAGGCCTATGATGGCGGTTATGCCATCGGTGCCTTCAACGTCAACAACATGGAAATCATCCAGGGAATCACTGAGGCTGCAAGAGAATGCAATGCGCCCGTGATCCTGCAGGTTTCTAAGGGCGCCCGTGCTTATGCCAACCGCACCTATCTGGTCAAACTGGTCGAGGCTGCCGAAATTGAGACCAAGCTTCCCATTGTGCTGCATCTGGATCACGGCGATAGCTTTGAGACCTGCAAATCCTGTATCGATGACGGATTTACTTCCGTAATGATAGACGCCTCCTCCAAGCCCTTTGAGGAGAACATCGAGATCACCCGCCAGGTGGTGGAATATGCTCACGCCCGCGGCGTTGTCGTCGAGGCTGAGCTCGGTACGCTGGCCGGCGTAGAGGACGATGTAAAAGTTTCCGCTGAGGACTCCTCCTATACTCGTCCTGAGGACGTACAGGAGTTTGTGGAGAAGACTGGATGCGATTCTCTGGCCATCGCCATTGGCACCTCTCATGGCGCCTACAAGTTCAAGCCTGAACAGTGCACCCGGAACGAGAAGGGTATTCTGGTTCCGCCTCCGCTGCGGTTTGACATTCTAGAGGAGGTTTCTCTCCGCCTGCCTGGATTCCCCATCGTGCTCCACGGTTCTTCTTCTGTGCCCCAGGAGTATGTGAAGATGATCAACGAGAACGGTGGCGCCATGCCTGATGCCGTTGGCATTCCCGAGGAGCAGCTCCGGAAGGCGGCTTCCATGTCCGTCTGCAAGATTAACATTGACTCCGATCTGCGTCTTGCCATGACTGGCAGCATCCGGAAGCACTTCGCCGAGCATCCCGCCGACTTTGATCCCCGCCAGTATCTGAAGCCTGCAAGGGCCAATATCAAGGAGCTGGTGAAGCACAAAATTATCGATGTGCTGGGTTGCGACAATAAGATCTAACAACGAATACAAACCCGCTGTACTGACTCCAACAGGGGAGTGGTACAGCGGGTTTTCTGCTGAACTTTCAGATTCTCTCGGAGTTCACGGATGCTTTCTTCCAATTCTCTGGTTTCCACCCTTGCGTCAAAACTACGTCCGAGAAGCAAGTTCATGATTTAGTTGAATATTGCAAATCAAGACTGGGAGGAGAAATTTGCAAGAGGGTTTGCCTCGGCTGCGATTTTCAGCTCCGTGTTTTCTATATGAGTATATATCTCCGTGGTATTCAGATGTTCATGCCCCAGTACTTCCTGCACCGTTTTGACGTCTACACCTCGTGAAAGCATTAGTGTTGCCGCAGTATGCCGGAGTTTATGGGCAGAATACTGTGTGGGATCCAATCCAGCCGCAAGCAGATGTTTTTTTACCATCCGATGGATGGCGTTTGTGCTCATCCTGCCGCCTTTTTGTGACAAAAACAACGGACGCTTCACATCGTTTTGGATTTTTTCCGGAAGTGAACTGTTATAGGCTTGAATGGCTTCAATGCACGCCTCTCCCATGTATACCGTACGTTCCTTGTTACCTTTGCCCAAAATCCTAAGCCTATCTTTGTATATATCGCCGAAGTTTAATCCTGCCAGTTCTGAGATACGAACACCGCAATTTAAGAAGATCAGCAGAATAGCCAAATCCCGGTCCGCATGGGTGCCTTTTACGGAGTTTAATAGGTCTTTTGCCTGATCCAGTGTCAGATATTTTGGCAAAGCTCGACGCAACTTTGGATATTCCACATCCGCAACTGGGTTTTCCTCCAGTTGCTTGGTCCGTACTGTCAGATATTTGTAAAATGATTTGATCGCGGAAAGTTTCCTGGCGCGCGCTGCATTTTCAATTCCTTGGCCCGGATGGTTGGTCTCAGGATGATAAATGCGGTCGTCACTCAGATAAGAGAAAAAGTCGTAGATATCTTCCAGCGTGATCCCTTTAATGAATTCCAGATCCACGTCTTTGATTGAGATCGTATTCAAGTCTGTATCATAGGGCATATCGCTGCGGATCATAACCATAAAGCGAAGGAACATTCTTAGATCCAGATAGTATTCAGCAACGGTTCTGGAGGATTGGCCTTTGATCGTCTCATGGTAAGCTAGAAAATCCCGAAGAACTCTTGGACAACCTTTTAGATCCATAAACACACCTGATTTCATCTTGATGGTTTTATTATATCACAAACCTGCCAAAAACGCAACAAAATTTTTATTTTGTTGCGTTTTT
>CACYDX010000227.1 GCA_902773255.1 Oscillospiraceae bacterium | reverse complement strand
TTCTGTACAGCCTGTACTGCTCGGCTGTAAGATCTTTTCTGATAAGCTCCGGCGTTAGGTTTATATCCGTAGGTCTGATCGCCTCATGGGCGTCCTGAGCTCCGGCCTTCGTCTTGAAGCGGCGGGGCTTGCCCGGATAGAATTCCTTCCCGTAATGCTCGGTTATGAACTTTCCGGCTGCGGCCAGCGCCTCATCGGATATCCTTAAGGAGTCGGTCCTCATATAGGTTATAAGACCCAGAGAACCCCTGCCCGAGATCTCAACGCCTTCATAAAGCTGCTGAGCAATTGTCATGGTTCTTTTCGGAGTCATATTCAGTCTGCGTGAAGCCTCCTGCTGAAGCGTTGAGGTTATGAAAGGAGGCGCCGGAGACTTCTGCTTTTCACCCGGTTTTACGGAATTCACTTTGAATTCGGCGTTTTTCAGCACGGAAATGATGCTGTTTACATCGTCTTCACTCTTCAGTTCTGCCTTTTTCCCGTTTTTACCGTAATACCTGGCATTGAACTGACAGTTCTGATCCTTTTTATTCAGCCTTGCATCAAGAAGCCAGTATTCTTCACTGACAAAATCGTTTATCTCTTTCTCTCTGTCTGAAACGAGCCTCACAGCCACTGACTGCACTCTACCTGCTGAAAGGCCGGATTTGACAGTCTTCCAGAGCAGAGGTGAAAGCTGATATCCAACAATGCGGTCAAGAACACGTCTCGCCTGCTGAGCATCAACTAGGTTCTGATCTATCTCCCTAGGATTCTTAATACTGTCAAGAATTACATTCTTTGTTATTTCGTTGAATGTCACCCTCTTGGCCTTATCATCAGGAAGGCTGAGAAGCTGCTTTAAATGCCATGATATCGCTTCGCCTTCACGGTCAGGGTCGGTGGCAAGATAGACCAGGTTTGCGGAAGCAGACTCTTTCTTCAGCTCTGAGATAAGCTCATGCTTATCCTTTACAGGGATATACTGCGGCTCAAAGTTGTTCTCGATATCAACACCGAGAGTGCTCTTCGGAAGATCCCTAAGATGTCCCATGGATGCAACGACTTTATAGCCTGAGCCAAGGTATTTCTCAATAGTCTTGGCTTTTGCGGGTGATTCAACTATAACGAGTTTTTTCTTTGCGGGCATTTCGTTTCCTCTCAACAATGCTTTTTTAGTTTGATTTTTCCTGTCAGATCCCTTGTGATCAGGCCTTTGATCTCAAGAATGGTCATATTTGATAAAACCTTAGGTGCAGATAGGCCGCTGGCTTCGATAATCGAATCAGTATCACCTGCTCCGTTTTCCATCGCGGATATAACAGCCTGCTGCTCCTGATTCAGCAAAGCAATCTTTCCTGCCCAGTCATCTTCGATTGAGCAGTCAGGCAAAGAGACCGGAGGTTCTTTTTCAGATACGGCCGCAATATCTTCATTTCCTGCTTCATCTTCAATCTTTTCGGATGCATGGTGCAGATTTGGATACATTTCCGCATATTCAGCCAGCACATCCCATCCGCTGCCTACAGGTCTTGCACCCATTTTCAGGAGATAAAGCGTTCCTTTGCTGTTCTCGGAATCGGCGTTGCCGGGGACAGCATATATATCCTTTCCCTGCTCCAGCGCCTCTTCAACAAAGAATTTTGTCCCGCTCTTTTCCGGAGCTTCAACTACTACAGTACCGATCGAGATACCGGAAGCTATTCTGTTTCTGTCTCTGAAAAAGGATCTGAGCTGTATGCTCCCTGGTGGATACTCACTTATGACTGCACCGTCAGCCGCTATTTTTTCCGCCATAGGGTTTCGGTCGAGCTCATGTGGTGTTCCAAGTACACCGATACAGGGCTTTCCTGCATACAGCGCTCCTTCAGCAACAGCCTGATCCACCCCCGCAGTAAGCAGAGAGACGACTGTACCGCCGCAGGCAGCAATATCAAAGGCAAGCTTTTTACCCATCCTCAGTCCGTACTGACTGGCTTTCCTTGTGCCTATCACAGATATCACTGCGGAATCGTCTATATCAGGAAGATTTCCTTTTACATACAGAACCGGAGGAGGAGAATAAACATTTTTCAGTCTGAATGGGTATGCCGGATCATCATAAGTTATGATTCCTATTCCCTGCTTTTTGCATTCATCTATTATCTCATCAACTATGTCTATACCTGTTGCGGATATAAGATGTGCAGCCTCGGAGTTTATGCCTCTGAACGTTGCAAGCCTGCTCTCTTCAGCGTTGAACACAGCTTCCGGTCCGCCGAGCGCTTCCAGAAGATCCATGCGGGTCTTCAGTCTGAGGAATGGAAAACATGAAAACCATATCCAATAGAAACCGATTTGATGATCCATGCTCATTTCTCCTGTCTGCGCACTTCCCACATAAGGATACCGGCGGCGATCGCCGCATTCAGTGATTCGGCATGCGGTGACATGGGTATGATCACCTTTATGTCACATATATCCATCAGCTCACGGCTGAGCCCGTTTCCCTCGTTGCCCACTGCAAAAGCGCATCGGCTGCAGTCGATGACGCGGATATCTTCCGCTTCGTCGGAAAGCTCCGCTGCGCAGAGCCTGAGCGAGTTGAAGCCGGCAAAATCTCTGAGACTGCCAAGTTCGACCCTATCGGTCCTTTGTCTGAACACAGCTCCCATTGAAGCTCTAACTGCTTTGATATTATACTGATCGGCACATGAGCCTGTAAGCACAACGCTGCCTATATCAAATGCATTTGCGGTGCGTATTACCGTCCCTACATTTCCGGGGTCCTGAACGTTCTCAAGAATTATCGCCGATGCGATACTCTCCTGTGTATCATGAACCGGCATTTTTACGCTGAAGAGCGGACCCGGACTGTTCTTTAGCGGTGACACATAATCATAGAGTTCGGGCGGAACTTCATACTGCTCTTTTACATCGCAGCGCGGAATTTCGTAATCACCATTCCAGATGATCATAGTGATCTCTGCGTTCGCACAGCGCGCTTCCTCCAGAAGAGTCATGCCTTCGCAGACATATTCTCCGCATGAATATCTGAAATCTCTGTCTGAAGAAAGCCTTCTGATACGAACGATATTCGGGTTTTTTCTTGAAGTGATCCTGTCCATTTCTTTCTACTATAATTTATTATATATTCTACCGATTTTGTAGAATAGCACAACTTGCACATGTTCTGCAAGCCTCATATTAAAATAGTTTAAAAATTTTTATTATCTGACATATGAAAGACGAACATCCTGTGGATGTCCGTCTTTTTTTCATGATTTGTTTTTTAGCCTCTTGTCCGACTTTATCGCAAGTTTTGTACCGCATGTCTGGAACAGCTGGACGAGAACTGAATAATATTTAATTCGTTATAGCTGCGCCGATCACTGCCAGTATGCCTAGTACTGTTCCTACAATGCACCAGGTCTTTGCGCTTGAAAGCTTCTTCTGCTGCTCTTCAACAGTAAAGCTCTTGTTGATTCCAGAGGTCTTTACAATTGCAACTATTCCGGGAATAGTGCAGAGCAGAAGCGTGATGATAGACCAGGCAAGGAGTCCGCCTGTTGATATAGGGGCTACATACTGAGGCTGAACATTGTAAACAGGTGCGCTGGGTTGCGGTGCCTCGACAGCCTGCAAAGGTGCTCCGCATGAAGAGCAGTAGGTGTTGGTATCCGGATTTTCAGCGCCGCATTTTGTGCAATAGGACATATTGGTAACCTCCTCAAAATATATTTTTATTTTTTCAAAAACAACTTTTGATGTTTCTCAACCGGGTGCCAGAAATGAAAACACCGGTATGTTTCGCAATATCCAGAATGCAAAGATCAAAGCTACCGCAGCTGTATCGACCTGCCATGGCAGGACTATCGGCTTTAATCCAAGTCCCGGAAATACTATGCGAAGATACTCATGCACAACTATCATTACAGACGGGATCCCGATTATGAACAGCAAGGGATTGTATAGGAATGCCTGCCCAAACTGCCCGCGGATCGCCGCTTTTATCGCACGGGTGGATCCGCAGCCCGGACAATAAAACCCTGTCAGTCCGAAAAAGATACATCGGATTGCCGTACTGCCGGAAGACGCATAAAGATAGACTCCAAGTATGAAAAGCGGAAACAGTATTCCGATCAGAATCCTCTTGCAGACCGGCCGGGAAACTTTCATAGGTCGATTCTCTCTTTGTTATATTAAAAATCAGTTTACCACTCTCAAATCTGTTTGTCCATAGAATGTATTATCCGGATGTCCTCATAATATATCGTTATTTAAATGCGAGTATTAGAATTAATTTTTATTTTTTTAAACATTTAGTATACTGTAATAAAATGTCAGAGGAGCAGATAATGAAAGCAGCTGTTATTGCCGGCACACCTGTTGATACTCAGATGGGTGTTGACTATCTCAAACGCAAAGTTTTTTTCCTGAAACATGGTATGTCTCCCTACCGGATAGCGGAATCATTCGATCTGGCAGGAATTTGCCGCTTCTTCAAAGCCAACGGATGCGAAGCTATAGTTCCGGGCTGTTCTCATTTTCCATGGTTCAAAAATGAAGTATCCGCGCTGACCGACCTTCCGGTGATCGATCCCGCAGATATAATGTATGACTGCCTTATTGGTCAAACTGGAATAAAAGCAAACAGCAAACAAAAAAGTCAGCGCTTAAATGCGCTGACTTTTTGTTTTATTTGGCTTAAGCCATGTTCGAAATGATAGAGTCTATCTTTCTCGCGATCATGACAAAATCTTCCGCTGTCTTTCTCTTTGTTGTTTCGGCTGCAGTGCCTATTCTTACACCGCTCGTCTGAACAGGACTGCGCTTCTCGTTCGGAACGCAGTTCTTGTTTAAGGTGATATAGTGCTTATCCAGTTCATCCTGCACCGCTTTGCCTGAGATCTTCGGATGGGTGTTCGAAAAATCAAGAAGAAAGAGATGGTTGTCTGTTCCGCCGGTCACCACTTCATAACCGAGTCGTATAAATTCATCACACATTGCTTTGCAATTCTTGACTACATCACCGATATACTCTTTGAATTCAGGAGTGCAAGCCTCTTCAGCAGCAACAGCCTTAGCAGCGATAACATGTTCGAGCGGACCGCCCTGAGTACCGGGGAAAATCGCTCCATCGACCTTTCCCGCAAGTTCCTTTGTGCAGAAGATCATTCCGCCTCTGGGTCCTCTGAGCGTTTTATGTGTGGTGGTGGTGATTATATCCGCCTTGCCGAAAGGAGTCTGATGATATCCCGCAGCTACAAGGCCAGCAATATGCGCCATATCGACCATGAAATACGGTTTTTTATTCAGGTCTGAATTATCGATCATATCTCTGATTCGATCAAACTCTATCTCTCTTGAATATGCACTGGCTCCCGCAAGTACGAGCGCAGGCTTAAATTCCCTTATTTTGTTTCCGATATCGTCATAGTCTATATAACCGTTTTTATCCACGTCGTAAAACTTCATATCAAAGAGCCTGCCGCTGAAGTTTACAGGTGAACCGTGCGTGAGATGTCCGCCGTTATTGAGGCTCATTGCAAGGATGGTGTCACCCGGTTCGAGCACGCTTAGATATGCGGCCATATTTGCCTGAGAACCGCAGTGAGGCTGGACGTTTACGTGATAATCAGTGTTGAAAACTTCGCGCCATTTGGTGCAGCAGTATTCCTCGATCTCATCGATGAACTGGCAGCCACCGTAATAACGGCCCTTTCTGCCGCACCCGTCCTCTCTGACAGCAGGATAGCCTTCACTGTATTTGTTGGTAAGGCATGAACCCATTGCGCGGAGAACGTTCTCACTTACAAAGTTTTCACTTGCTATAAGCTCAATATTTCTTTCCTGGCGATCCTTTTCCTTCTCTATCATCTGAAATACGCGTGATTCCATCCGTATACCTCCATATATATGACAATCCTTTGAAAGGATAGCACAAGTTATTGTGTTTCTCAAGTACAGATTTAAAAAATGAGCCTGCCATGAAGCAGACTCATTTTTACTTTTCAGCAGATCATTTGGTCCTTACGAAGGGCTTGCCGTTCGCAGAAGGAACATGAGCGCTGCCGACGAATAGGATCAGTACTATTACAGTGACAGCGTACGGTATCATCGAAAGGATCTGCATATTCACTCCGGAAGATCCGCCCAGCACCACCTTAAGTCCGGAGCACAAACCGAACAGCAGGCATCCGAGGAGCGCGCCGTGCGGACGGAATTTACCGAATATGACTGCAGCTATCGCAATAAAGCCCTGGCCGACGATGGATATAGGTCTGAACTGATTGGAGATAGCCATGGTGACACAGGCTCCGCCGAGTCCGGCGAGGAATCCGGATATGCTGACACACAGGAAACGCATCTTGATAACATCGATACCCAGCGTCTCGCAGGCTTGAGGATGCTCGCCGCATGCTCTGAGCCTTAGACCGAAACGGGTCTTGTAGAATACGAACCATACAATTATCACTGCTACGAACACAAGATATGTTGAGGCATAATTGGCAAATACATTGTCCAGGAAACGCCCGAAAACAGTAGATGTATCGAAGAGTCCTTTGAAGAGGCGCGGGATCTTCATTGTGGAATCAAGAGGGATCGTATCGGTCGAGTCGAACATTACCCTGGCAAGCATTATAACGATGCCTGGTCCTAGCATGTTGATCGCAGTACCTGAGATGGTCTGGTCTGCACCGAGTTTGACTGTGGCAAACGCATGGAGTGCGCCAAAAAGCATTCCCGCCAGACCGCCGCAGAAGAATCCTATCCAGGGACTTCCTGTGAAATACGCAACGACAGTTCCTGTAAAAGCACCGGCTGTCATCATTCCCTCAATACCGATATTAACAACTCCGGATACTTCTGAGAAGCAAGAGCCGAGAGCGGCATATGTGAGAGGGGTCATATAGATAAGAGTTGCATAAATGATTATACCGAGGTTATTTACGATATTTGTCATTTCTTATCACTCCCTTCTGCTTTTTCCGGAACAGCCGGCTTTTTAGGCGTGTCTCTGTGAAGCTTGGTTCCAACATATTTCAGCCGTTCGAATATTATGGAGATAGAGATGAAGAACACGACCGTTCCGACAATAACGCTGATAAGCTGGGTCGGAACACCGACCAGATTCAGCTTGCTGCCGCCGTAGTTCAGAGCACCATAGAAGATCCCTGCTGCAAGCACTCCGAATGGATTGGAGCATCCGATCAGTGCAACGACTATACCCGCGAACCCGAAGCCTTCCTGCGACGAAAAAACACTGATTCTTCCGCCCATTCCGAGCAGCTGCAAAGCTCCGCCCAGTCCGGCAAGAGCACCGGAGATACCAAGAGAAGTAAGTATGGATTTATTAACTCCAATACCTCCATAGAGAGCAGCGTTTTTATTGGAGCCCACTGCCTTTAACTGATAGCCGAGAGTAGTTTTTTCGATTATGAACCAGATCACTATCGTTACTATGACCGCAACAATAAAACCCCAGTTGAATGTTGGCGCTAAATTGAATCTCTGAATGAATGAGTTCGGAAACAGCGTTCTCGCCTGTGCCGCAACGTTTTTTGTGGCTTCAGCTGTTCCGTCTGAATGAATGGCGGGGATGCCTGCGATATAGTTTGAGAAGTAAAAAGCGATCCAGTTGAACATGATCATACTCAGAACTTCGTTGATGCCCCACTTTGTCTTCAGTGAAGCAACGATCAGCCCCCAGAATGCTCCGGCTATCATGGCAGCGATAAAGCAGAGCGGAATAAGGATGATACCGGGTAGCCCGGAGCACAGTATACCCACGCATGCAGCAGCCATTGAACCCATGACGAACTGGCCTTCAGCGCCAATATTGAAAACGCCGGTCTTGAACGAAAAAGCAACAGAAAGTCCGACAACGATATATGGTATGGAATAAACTATGACATATGAAAACCCTTTAAGGTTGGTAACACTGCTGATGAGCTTTCCGTAAGCTTCACCGACGCTGAGCCCCATTATGACGAGGAAAACAGCACCTACAAGGAAACCCATTAGGATCGAAAGGAGGATATGCAGGAAACGGTGTTCTGCAATAAACTCAAGCACGCCTTTTTTCTTTGTCATTGCTTATTACCTCCTCCCGCCATCATAAGTCCGAGCTCGTTCTCATTTGCATCCTTGCCCGCGATCGAGCTCACTATTTTGCCGTCAAATATGACATCGATCCTGTCGGAAAGGCTCATGACCTCATCAAGTTCGAACGATACCAGAAGTACAGCCTTGCCTTTGTTCCTCTGCCCTACTATATATCTGTGCACATATTCGATCGCACCGACGTCAAGGCCGCGTGTCGGGTTCACAGCTATCAGAAGATCCTTGTCATTCTGTACCTCTCTGGCAATTATCACCTTCTGCTGGTTGCCTCCGGAAAGTGTTCCTGCAGGACGTTTTTCACTGTTGCCCGGACGGATATCGAACTGCTCGATCGAATTGGTCGCATATTTGAATATCTCATCGCGGTTCAGGATACTCTTCTTTGAGAACGGCTCATCTCCGAAGTTCTGCAGGATGAGGTTATCCTCAATGGAGAAATCCAGCACAAGACCGTGTTTCTGGCGATCTGCAGGAATACTGGAAACTCCGTGGTCATAGCCGAAACGCGGCGGCTTATTGAAAACATCGACACCGTTTACCAGCACCTGTCCGGATGTGCCTTTTCTCAGTCCCGTGATCACTTCGACCAGTTCGGTCTGCCCGTTACCATCGATGCCGGCGATACCTACTATCTCACCTTTTCTGACCTGCAGATCAAGTCCTTTGACGATCTCAACTCCGCGGTAATCAAGGCAGTGGAGATCCTTAACATCAAGTACCACTTCCCCAGGTTCGATATCCTCTTTGTCCACCTTGAATGCAACGTTACGGCCGACCATCATACTAGCAAGATCATTTTCGGTTACGGTATCGACATCAACGGTGTTGATATATCTGCCGAGGCGGATGATGGTGCAGAAATCAGCAGATTCTTTGATCTCCTTAAGTTTGTGCGTGATAAGGATTATACTCTTTCCGTCGCGGGTGAGATTGTGCATAATGGCGATCAGCTCAACTATCTCCTGCGGCGTAAGCGATGAGGTGGGTTCGTCAAGGATGAGTATCTCAGCGCCTCTGTAAAGCGCCTTCAGGATCTCAACACGCTGCTGCATACCGACTGATATATCTTCGATCTTTGCGTCCGGATCTATTGAGAGTCCGTATTTTTCGGAGATCTCCACAACGTTTTTCCGGGCAGTCGCCATATCAAGAGAAATGCCTTTGGTCGGTTCAGTGCCGAGGACGATGTTCTGTGTGACGGTAAAAGGCGCAACGAGCATAAAGTGCTGATGGACCATTCCTATGCCGACGTCTATAGCATCTCTCGGGTTATTCATTTCGACTTTTTTGCCATTGATGATGATATCTCCCGATGTCGGCTTGATCAGACCGTACAGCTGATTCATCAGAGTTGATTTTCCTGCTCCGTTTTCTCCGAGGATAGCATGGATCTCGCCTTTGTGGACAGTAAGCTGGATCCCGTCATTAGCGGTGAAATCGCCGAATTTCTTTACGATATCACGCATCTGGACAACGACGGTATTCATATCCACATGTTCTTTTGACAAAAGGATTCCCCCTTCCAACATGCCTGAGATATTTATGATTTTTTATTTTACTATATCTGCGATGATAGTTCCATATTTTTTATGGATCAAACATAAAAAAATACCCTCACCCTGAAGGTGAGGGTATAAGAATTGATCAGTCGGCGAGTGTGAACTCGGGAACTTCCTCAGCAGTGGTGGGAACTACGATCTTGCCGGAACCGATGTCTTCCATTGCCTGCTTTACCTTGGCAAGGACATCATCGGAGATATGAGTGGTGGTGGGGGCAATGCCGACACCGTTGTTGGTCAGGTCGTAGAGATGGACACCGGCGGTGAAGTTGCCAGCCTTAACAGCCTTGGAGATATCCTGGCTTGCGGTGTCAACACGCTTCATAGCGGAAGTGAGGACATGGTCGGGAGCAAGGTTGGACTGGTCGGTATCAACGCCGATAGCCCAGATGCCTTCTTCGTTGCAGGCCTCAATAACGCCCATTCCGGTGCCGCCGGCAGCATGGTAGATAACATCTGCGCCCTTGGTGATCATGTCTTTGGCTGCAGTCGCGCCGCCGGCAGAGTCACCGAAGTTGTTTGCATTGTACTGCAGGATCTTTGCATCCGGGCAAACGGAGAGAACACCGGAAATGAAGCCTACGCCGAACTTGTTCATTGAGGGGAATACCATGCCC
>CACYDX010000226.1 GCA_902773255.1 Oscillospiraceae bacterium | reverse complement strand
GACAGACATGCTGGGAGATTTTGCTGTGGTCTGCATAGATTACAACGGCAAACTCTATACAAAAGAGTTCTACGAATATCTCGAAACATTCGAAAATGTAAAGTCGCTGAGCTGATTGAAAAGATAATTCCGGCGCAGTTTGACGCAGCAGGAGAAAAAACATGTATAACTATGATATCTGCATACTGGCAATAGAGCATGATGCCGGAATAGCAGAGCAATTGGCCGCCAGTCTGAGAAAATACAGGCTTCCGGCCGGGACCGTTCTTCCCGATCCTTCGCTTGACTACCGCAGGATACTGCTCGATACCGAAAACGCTCCTCTTGACAATGCTGCAAGGGAACGGCTCGAAACATGCCGTTTTATGGCCCTGCTCTGCTCTCCCGGAACAAAAGAAGACCCTGTGATCCTGGAAAAACTGAACTATTTCCGTACGATACACGGCAAGGAGTCGGTCATACCTATAATAGCGGATGCTGAACCGATCGATTCGTTCCCTGAAGGCTTCATTGAGAAGAAGACTGTTCAGCGGATAATGCCGGATATGTCCGTCATTGAGAAGACAGAAACCATTGAGCCTGTCGCGGCGGATCTTCGTGCCACTACTCCCGCAAGGAAGAAAGAAGTTCTCAGATATGAGACCGTGAGGATCACAGCCTCAGTTCTGGGTCTCCACCCGGATGCCCTTGAGCAGCGTCACAGACAGCGCCGCAAGAGGGCTCTCACCATAGTTTTATCTATCGCGGGCGTTATCTGCATAACTGCAGCAGCCATATTTCTCAGGCTTGGTCTCATTGCAAAAGCCGAGGGCGACATTGCGGAGCAGCAAACAAGGCTCAGTCTGGAGATCGCAAGGCGCACGATCAATGAGCTGCCTGCAAGCTTTGAAGGCGATGATCAGGCGCTGGCATATGTATATGAGGCTGTTGAAAATGCAAAGGCAGACCTTGCGGAATACGGCCTTGACGAGCTGCTTGACAGTTCCGGAAACGGAGGCTGAGCATGGGATTCGATTATGACGTATTTTTCAGTTACCGCCACAGGCCTCTTGACGGTGAGATAACCCAAAAAGCTTTCAACGCACTTGAAAGCTATAAGCTTCCAAAAATATTGCGCAAGCAGGGTTTTGAGGACATCCGGCGCGCCTTCCGCGACACGGAGGAACTCCCGGTAAGCCGTATACTTACTGAAACCATCGATGACGCACTGCATTCATGCAACTGCCTCGTCGTGGTATGTTCGACTGACACCCCTTCATCCGAATGGATAGACAGAGAAGTCTCCATATTCATAGAGATAGGCAGGGCAGAGCATATCTACCCGCTGCTGATCAGCGGAGATCCGGAGCACTCTTTCCCTCCTTCCCTGAAACTCGTTCCTGATATAGAAGGGCGGATCATGGATATCCGCTCCGAAGGGAACGACGTTAAAAAAATGATGGCCAAGGCAGATACTGAACTGCTGAAGGTCATCGCCGGGATAACAGGCTGCGATCATGATGATCTTCTTCGTGAGCATCAGCTCAGGCGTAACAGGCGCATAGCTGTGCGAGCAGGCGGGGCTGCCGCAGTATTGGTTGCAGTTACCGGGATCTCACTCGGTCTGATGAATATGGCAAACAATTACAGAGATGAAGCCGCAAAGCGCGAGCAGGCTTCCATGAGGATCCTCAGCGAGCTCACCTACTCTCTTCCGGATCACCTGACAAACGTGCCGGGCGCCTACGCCAAAATAGCTGACATTCTCCGTGCCAATACCGAGGATATCAACGCTATCCTCAGGCTTTCAAACAATAAGGAAGCCGCTGAATCCGAAGCCGCGGCAAACTATGAAAAGCTTGCTACCGCCGGAAGTGTGCTCGGCCAGTATGAAGACGCGCTTGCTTCGGAGGAGCAGGCTATAAGCATTTACAGCACCCTTACAGAATCAGGCCACCCCGGGAGCACAAAATCCCTTGCCTCAGCATATAACAACCGCGCCACAATACTCAACGCTACAGGCAGGTATTATGACGCAGAAACTGATTTTAAAGCCGCTGCCGAACTGCTTCAGTCCGCAGATGAGCCGGATAGTCTGATGCAAACAACGATAGCACTGAATGCCGGAGCGAACTATTCCGACCTCGGAGACACAACCTCCGCTTCGGAACAGTATGAGAAGGCACTTGCTCTGCTCGATAAGCTTGAGAGCAGCGAGGAAACTATTGAAACATCCGCAAGAGTAAACTACAACTATGGAGTGCTTCTGTGCCGCACAGGAAACTATGAAAAAGCCGAGTCAAGACTTCAGGACGCATGCGCTCTTTATTCTCAATTGAGGGATTACACGGATTCCCTTCAAAACCGCAGCAGCCAGGTGCAGGCTGTGTCCGCTCTGGCAGTCTGCCTTACCGACGAGGGAAGATTCGAAGAGGCCGGCATATACTATGAACAGGCTATAATCGCCGCCGAAGCCCTTGCATCTGATGACGACAACACCGATGCTCTGCTTATGCTCGCCGGGCTTTATAACAACAGAGGCCTCTGCTTCAATATTCAGGGAAACTATGATCTGGCTGACGGTTATTATCAGAACGCTGCGGACATCTACAGAAGAGTCAGTGATCGCACGGGCGCAGCGTCTGATGCAGCGGTATATGCCAAGTCTCTTCTCAATATAGGGGAAAATGCTTTCAAGATGGGAAGCTATGAGCATTCACGGGAGAAATTTGAGGAAGGACTGATAGTATACGGCAATGCATACCCGTCGCTCGGGACCTATGATAACGCTCTTTATAACGCATGGCTTTCCTATTATGAGCTGGTCTGCATAAGAGACTATCAGGCAGCACTGGATGCCGCACTTGAAGCTTATCAGATGCAGCCGGACAATGTGCTGGTAAATATGAATCTGGCATACGCCTGTCTTTATTGCGGATACTATGACGATGCAGATACTCTGTTTTCACTTATAGCATCGCTTGGAGAAGGTCAGGCTGAAACCATTTTCGGAGATCTGGAGGCTCAGCAAAGAGCGGGGCTTTATTCACCGCATACAGAGGATGTTCTCAGACTTCTCGGGAAATAACGATCAACGAGGGAGACACAAACCGGTCTCCCCCGTTTTTCTTTTTATTCAAGACTTATAAGCCTGTCGGCTCCCGCAGGCAAAACTCTGAGACAAACGTTACAGTCTGTTAGTTTACTCGCAACGGTACTCCTTGCGATCTGAGGATCATTGTTCTCACGGCTCAGGTGGGCGAGAAATATGTTTTTTGTTCCGTTATGTGCAAAAAAAGACGCCGCATCAGCACAGTCATCATTGGAAAGATGCCCGTTATCGGACAAAATGCGCCGTTTGAGCACATAGGGATACGGACCGTTCCTTAGCATTGCCGTATCATGGTTGGATTCGATCACAAGGCTTTCACAGCCGGTGAGTATTTCTCTTATCCTGTCGGTGATACAACCGAGATCCGTTGCGTACCCGAAAGAACCGCCCTCATAATCAAAGCGGAACCCTATACTTCCGGGACAATCATGGGATGTATCGAATGCTTTTACTGTTATGCCATCCGTTATATCGAACGGCCTTTCCACCGGAAG
>CACYDX010000225.1 GCA_902773255.1 Oscillospiraceae bacterium | reverse complement strand
CCGTATGAGCACAAGATGCTCATAGTTCTTTCAGACGTGAAGCCGCTCGACATAGCAAAGATCCGAAAGAACGAGAAGGATATCGGCCTTACCTACGACGGCGTCCGGGCGCTGACCGACACAGCGCACGAGGTGCGCAGGCTGAGGGCCGAAGGGATATCCGTCATCTGCCTTTTCACCGGGGAGGACGCGGAGCTTCCCAATGCGAAGATGGTATACGGCAAGGACTTTGTGAGGATACGCGACTTTTCGCACTTTGCCGACACCGTAGGCAAGCTGATAATAGACCAGATGAAAAACTATGCAACATAAAGAAAGCATGCAATACAGCCGCCCGAATGGCGGCTGTATTGCATCAGACAGAGAGCAGCTCATTTAAAACAATGTGAAAAACGATGCGTATTTTCCACGTTTTATCGACCATGTTTGATTTGTGGATGCTGAAACTATGTGATACAATCAACAGCGTAAGAAAGATCTTTTTTGTTCTTTGTGTTCTTTCAGGTTGATCCCTCATCCCCCAACAACAGACCCGCCGTTTGCAGACCGGCGGGTTTGTTGTTTATCCAGCTGTTTTTGGCAATAATCTGTTGCTCAGGATACAAGATATGGTATAATAAATCAATAACAGAATCAATACTTTGTGCAGAAGGAGCGAGAATATGAGCGAAATAGGCTTCTATAAAAAACCGGAAGTATTCAGGGAGTATGAGAGTCTGAGGATACTGATCCCCGTCTATCCGCAGCCTGAAGATGAGTCATTCGGGAAAGGCGCCATGTACATAAACTCCGAGCATTATCTGCTGGCTGTCTTTAATTACTGTTACGGGATCATTCGGAACAATCTCTCGCTTTCCGCCGTGCTCCCGACGAATCCGGACGAGGATGCGCTGCTGGTGGGATCGAACATAGAGCTTTATAAAAGGCTGCTTCTTGTTTACAGGAACGCGCTGATCTATAATCATGCGCTGCCGAGAAAACTGCCGGATATCCTTTTTGAGAAGAATTACCGCGCCAGCGGTGATCTGGGCGTACTGGTCGGCAGGCAGCTCGACCCGAACAGAGAGCATGTGACCATAAACTGTCTTCGCGCATCGACAGAGCACAAGGGAACAGACTGCGAGACAGAAGAATATGATGAGTTTAAGGCCGCCTGGGCCAGCTATGAGCAGGGCAGGCAGTTTTTCAAGGGCTTCGAGGACTTTTATCAGACCTATTGGAAAAAGCAGAGAGTGATCGAGAAAGAGGAATGGGAAAAAGCACACCCCAAAGCAAACGAGAATTACGGAGAGGGATATTACTGAGATCAGAGGTATAAGAAGATGGTAAGAGAATATGTTCAGGATGATCTGAAGGACATGATCCGCATATGGAACGAAGTTGTTGAAGAAGGCACTGCGTTCCCGCAGGAGGAATACCTCGATATGGAAAGCGGCGCTGAGTTTTTCTCTTCTCAGAGCTACACGGGAGTGGCTGAGGAAGACGGGAAGGTGCTGGGGCTTTATATCCTGCACCCGAACAACATAGGAAGATGCGGCCATATCTGCAACGCAAGCTACGCCGTGGCTTCAGAGGCCCGCGGCAGACATATCGGTGAGAAGCTGGTGACTGACTGCCTGAAAAAGGGCCGCGAGCTGGGTTTCCGGGTGCTGCAGTTCAACGCGGTGGTGGAAAGCAACATTCATGCGAGGCATCTTTATGAAAGGCTCGGCTTCATACAGCTCGGCACCATACCCGGGGGCTTTCGCATGAAGGACGGGCATTACGAGAACATCTGCCCTTACTACCACGAACTGTGAATAACTGAAAGATCATAAGCATTACGGCCTGCGGGAGAAATATCTCCGCAGGCCGCTTTTCATATCAGCATATTCTGTGCTGAAACACAGTCCAGATTCCGCATGACCATGAAGCAGATTTTTCTTCAGTATGGATATGATAATTCAGTTGCGTTACTTATATGCATATGATATACTAATTAATAAAGAAGTTCATTTCTCAAACTCCATTACTCCTTGTTCTTCCTAATTGGTTTTCTCCCCCTGATAGGCCCGCCGCATGCCAGAGCGGCGGGTTCTTTCTATTCTGTGATGATATTCGATATCATCACATCGGCGGATCCTACGGGAATTTCAGGGCAGAGAAGCCTGCGGAAGCACAGGCAGACGATATTGGCGCGCTCGTGCTGCAAAAAACTGTCATAAAAGCCGACGCCGTGGCCGAGCCTGCGTCCGTCTTCCGAAGCGGCAACGCACGGTGCAATGATCAGGTCCAGTTCATCAGCTGTCTTTGTCTCTTGTATTTCCACAGGTTCCGGTATGCCCATAGCGCCCGGCCGGAGATGATCAGGTGAAGCGATACTAACGGCAAACATTTCCCTTCCGATGCATTTGGGCACAAAGACTTCCTTTCCTTCTGCAAAGGCCTTCTGAATTATACGCCCGGTAGACGGTTCGCCCGGCACGCTCACATAGACGAATATGCTCCGGGCGGCTGCGAATTCCGGAGAAGAGAGAATCTTATTCTCAATGCTCTCCCCTGCCGCCAGCAGGTATTCCTGAGGAAGTTCTTTCCGCCTTGCCAGCAGTTCCCTGCGAAGACACTTTTTTTTGGTTTTCAGCTTTTCTTCATCCATAACTGTCTCTCCGTTTCCTTAAGATAATACCACCCTGACAGGGGTATTATCAACCGGAACAGAAACATGCTGGCAAATCCGTGCCTGTGATGATATAATGCTGGATATTCATCAATCTCCGAAAAGGCAGTGAACGACATGGATTTAAGCGATCCTTCCTTTGAAAAAACCATGACGCAGGACCTGCTGGCGCTTATAAGCGCAGCAACGGTGGCCGTTTGCGTATGCATAGGCGTCGTTATGAACCTGACGACGCTGTATGATCAGGATTTCGACAACATGGGCCTGCGCACCTTCTGCATGTTCACGGTGAATTCCAATATCTTCGAGGGCATTGCCATGCTCATGGCACTGCCATACACGATAGACGGCCTGCGCAAGGGCCACTATCACCTGCCGAACTGGTGCGTGAACCTGATGTATTCCTCTACCACCGCCGTTGCGCTGACGTTTCTTGTGTCGCTGTTCATCCTCGCACCTTTCAAGGGCTTCAGGCTCATTTTCTCCGGCTCGCGCTTTTTCCTGCACGCTGTGTGCCCCATACTGGCCATCCTGACCTTCATTTTCTTCATCTGTGATCATTTCGTCACCATAAAGGAGATCGCCTGGGCGATAATCCCCGTGGTGCTCTACGGTCTGGTATATTTCGTGATGGTGGTGGTGATCGGTGAGGAGCGCGGCGGCTGGAACGATTTCTACGGCTTTGCCACTAAAGTTCCTCTTTGGGTCTCTCTCGTGGTAATAACGCCACTGACCTTCTGCACCGCGGCTCTCCTGCGCCTGGGACACAACAAGCTCTGCCTGCGGCGCAGGCAGCAGGACGCCCAGCTTTACCGCAACGCCCTCGCTTATGCCGACATACGCAGCATAGTGAAATACATGGCCCGCGCCCGCAGGAGGGAATCCAACACGGCGGATATAGTTGTCCCGGCCAGAACGATCTGGCACCTTGTGGAAAACTCCGGCGAGGATATGTCCCTCAGCGAAGGCTGCAAGATATATCTCGACACTTTCCTTGAGACCGGCACCGTGCTGGAGCAGGTAAGCAATATTGAGGCGCATCAGGTATAAGATGATAAAAACTCTTTTATGGGATGTTGACAATACGCTGCTGGATTTCCTTGCGGCGGAGAAAGCCGCGATAAGAGCGCTCTTTTCCGAGTTTGACCTGGGAGAATGCAGCGACGAGATGATCGCGCGCTATTCGAAGATAAACCTCGGCTTCTGGCAGCGGCTCGAGAGGAACGAGATAACAAAGGCTGAGGTGCTGGTCGGGCGCTTTCTGCAGTTTTTCGGCGAATACGGGATAGATGCATCCATAGCGCCGGAATTCAACGACAGATATCAGCTCTGTCTCGGCGACACCATAGTCTACCGTGACGACAGCCTTGCCGTGCTCAGGTATCTCAAGGGAAAAGTCAGGCAGTATGTCGTTTCGAACGGCACGGTGGCCGCGCAGACCAGGAAGCTCGAAAGATCGAAGATCGGTGAAGTGATGGACGGCGTTTTTCTCTCTGAGGAACTCGGCGTCGAAAAGCCGAACGCCGCTTTCTTCGATAAGGTCTTCGATGAGATAAAGCCCGCTGAGCTTTCGGAAGTTATGATAGTCGGCGATTCGCTCACAAGCGACATACGCGGCGGGATGAACTCCGGCATAGCCACCTGCTGGTACGATCCCGAGGGGCTGCCGCTGCCCGAAGGTTACCGCGCTGACTACATTATCAGCGACCTGCATGAGCTCATACCGCTGCTCGGAGTGTGAACACAGAGAGATGAAATTTCTGAAAAAGCTTGATGAACGCTTAGGTGACAGCGGATGGTGGCAGTTCGTGAAGTTCTCGCT
>CACYDX010000224.1 GCA_902773255.1 Oscillospiraceae bacterium | reverse complement strand
GGCGCTGCGGCGCTTCGGGATAACGGATGCGCTCTTTTAATTTTTTATCATAAAACGCCTCCACTAATCTGGAGGCAACATAAGGAGGACAAAGATGAACACCTTCGCAAAAGTATTCTGCATCGTTCTTGCAGTATGCATGCTGGCAGGACTTGCAGCCTGCTCTCAGAAGACGGAGACAGCGCCTGAGGCAAAGCCCGAGCCCGCCCCCGAAGTGAAGCCCGAACCTGCCCCGGAGGCACGGCCCGAGGAGATGAGCGACGAGGAGCTTGCAGCCGAGGTAGCCGAACTGATCGATGCGATATATGTTCAGGAACGCACTGACGAGACTGATGCACAGTGCGCCGCGGCAAAAGAGGCCTGGGACAATCTGACTGACGCTCAGAAGGAGCTCGTTGAAGGCGAAGAGGCCGATCCCGACTATTTCGGCAGGGATACAGGCAATGCCGCCGACGATGATCCGCGAAACGCCGATGATATCGGAAAGAACGAACTGCTGGTAGTCAGCTTCGGAACATCCTTTAACAACAGCCGCGCCGAGGATATAAAGGGCATAGAGGATGCTCTTCAGGAAGCCTTCCCCGACTGGAGCGTGAGACGTGCTTTTACAGCCCAGATCATCATAAACCATGTTCAGGCCCGCGACGGCGAGAAGATAGACAATGTTGAGCAGGCGCTTGAGCGCGCTGTTGCCAACGGTGTGGAGAACCTTGTTGTTCAGCCCACCCATCTCATGCACGGCGCGGAATACGACGAGCTCAGGGAAGCCGTGGATAAATACGCCTCAAAGTTCAACAAGGTCGTTATAGCCGAGCCTCTGCTCGGTGAAGTCGGCTCTGATGCTTCCAAGATCAATGCAGATAAGCAGACAGCCGCCATTGCGCTGACAGCCGCCGCTGTGGAAGACGCCGGATTTGCCTCTGCAGATGAAGCGGCCGCAAGCGGAACTGCCTTCGTTTTCATGGGCCACGGCACATCCCATACCGCGAAGATCACCTATTCCCAGATGCAGACCCAGATGGATGCGCTTGGTTATAAGAACGTTTTCATCGGCACCGTTGAAGGCGAGCCTGAAGACACAGCCTGCGAAGCTGTGATCGAAAAGGTCGCCGAGGCCGGATATAAGGTCGTTATCCTCCGTCCGCTGATGGTAGTTGCCGGAGACCACGCGAACAACGACATGGCCGGCGAGGACGAGGATTCCTGGCTCAGCATGTTCCTTGCTTCCGGAAAGTTTGACGGAGTCGTCGTCCAGATCGCAGGACTCGGCAGACTTCCCGCCATCCAGGATATCTACATCGCCCACACTCAGGCTGCTGTTGATACCGTCAAATAAGACATAAAATGAAAAAGCTCTTTATCCTTGTCAGTTTAACAGTCATCTTCTGCCTTCTGCTCGCTTCCTGCGGGCAGGAGGCTGGTGGCACTGCGCCGTCTGTTCCGCCTGCTGATGAGGAGACCGCACCTGTTTCCGAAGCTCTGCCGGAAGATCCCGGCATATCAGAGCCTGAGGATTTGCCGGAGGATGATAATGCGGCCGCCCCCGCCCCGCTGGAAGACGGCGTTTATACCGCTGACTTCAGGACCGACAGCAGCATGTTCCACATAAACGAGGCCTACGGCGGGAAAGGCGTGCTTACCGTAAAGGACGGTGTGATGACCATTCATATAACGCTGCCCTCAAAGAACACGCTGAATCTTTTTTACGGCAAGGCAGAAGACGCCGCGGCTGAAGGCGCTGTCCTCATAGAGCCCACGCTCGACACTGTGGATTATCGCGACGGGACGACCGATGAGGTCTACGGCTTCGATGTTCCGGTCCCCTGGCTGGATGAGGAGTTTGACTGCGCGCTTATCGGGAAAAAGGGCAAGTGGTACGACCACAGGGTCTCCGTATCTAATCCTGTGCCTACTGTTGAAGACGGCGAATACACCGTGGAGGTCACTCTTGACGGAGGCTCGGGGAGAGCGTCTGTCAACTCCCCGGCAGAGATCACCGTTGAAAACGGCGCTGTCTGGGCGACGGTCATCTGGAGCAGTTCGCATTACGAGTATATGATGATCGGCGAGACGAAGTACGACCGCATAGATACGGAAGGCAACTCCACCTTCCGCATACCCGTCACGCTCGATGCAGACATAGCCGTCAGCGCGCTCACCACCGCCATGAGCGAGCCGCATCTTATAGACTATACCATGCGCTTCGACAGCGCTTCCCTTAAGGCAAGATGAAACTCTTAAAGCTTCTCCTGCTGATACTTGCCGCCTGCATTCTGCTCCTTTCATTTTCGGGATGCGGTGCCGAGACTGAGAGCGCGTCGTTCGATCAGCTCAGCCTGACGGGCAGCATGAATCTTGATTATGCCACGCAGTTTTCAGTGGACTATTATGAAGGCGGATACAAACTCATCTCACTCGCGGACGGCAGCCGCTTCTTCGTTGTGCCGGAGGGTGCGGAGCTCCCGGAAGGCGCGGACCGGTCGGCGGCTGTGCTCTATCAGCCCGTTAAGAATATCTATCTTGCGGCCACATCCGCTATGTGCCTCTTCGATTCGCTCGACAGGCTCGATGCCATCAGTCTTTCCGGTACCCGTGAGGACGGCTGGTATATCCCGAACGCAAGAACTGCCATGCGGGATGGCAGGATCCTCTTTGCCGGGAAATACAGCGCCCCGGACTATGAGCTGATAACGGCCTCGCAGTGTCCTCTCGCGATAGAATCGATGATGATCGGTCATGCGTCGGACATAAAGGAGCAGCTGGAGCAGCTGGGCATAGCTGTGCTGATGGATCAGTCGAGCAATGAAGAGCATCCTCTTGGGCGCGCCGAATGGATAAAGCTCTATGGCGCACTGCTCAATGAGGAGGAAAAGGCCGAAGAGGTGTTTTCCGCACAGGCCGCCAGTCTCGATGCCGTATCCGGCAGCCCTCCCTCGGGAAAAACAGTGGCGTTTTTCTACGTGAGCTCCACGGGCAGCATCATCACGCGCAAGAGCGGGGATTATGTGAGCAAAATGATCTCGCTTGCCGGCGGAAAGTATATCTTTGAAGACCTTGGCGACAGCACGGTAAAAACATCCTCCGTCACTCTCGACCCGGAGTATTTCTATGCCGAAGCAAGGGACGCCGATGTCATCATCTATAACGCGACCACCACGGATGAGATCACTTCTCTCTCACAGATGATAGAAAAGTGCGCTCTGCTGGAGGATTTCAGCGCCGTGAAGAACGGCTGCGTCTGGTGCACGGGAAAGAATATGTATCAGGATACGATTGCGGTGGGAGATATGATCAGGTGCATGCACGAGATACTTGATGATGCGGATGAGGTATCCGATCCTGCGTATTTTTACCGTCTGGAATGAAAAATACAGCGAAGTATCCGCATACTTCGCTGTTTAGCATATTTGCAGTAAAGGAGGTCAGTCTTCCTGAAATGAAAGAAAAAACGAATAACAGGAACACGGCCCGTTACTGCATCGTATTCGCCGTGTTTATCATCCTCTTCATTGCCGCCGTGATGCTGAGCATCAGGATAGGCAGTGTGAACATCTCCGCAAAAGATATTTTCGATATACTTTTCAGAGGCGACAGGTCCGATACCGTCGCCGGAAACGTCATACTCAAGATACGCCTTCCGAGGATCATCCTCGCCTCTCTGCTCGGAGGAGCGCTCTCGCTTTCAGGCTTTCTTATACAGACCTTTTTCCGCAACCCGATCGCCGGGCCTTTCGTGCTCGGGATCTCTTCGGGAGCGAAGCTTTTTCTCGCCATAGTCACCATAGCGATGACGGGCCTTTTCTCCGGCATGCCGGTCTCAGCCACGGTGATCGCCTCCTTTATTGGCTCGCTCCTTTCCATGCTTCTGATACTGCTTTTCACCGGAAGGGTGAAGAGCATGTCCTCGCTGCTGGTCATCGGGATAATGATAAGCTTCATATGTTCCGCACTGACCGACCTTCTCATCAATTTTGCAAATGATTCGGATATCGTGAACCTCACCCACTGGTCGACGGGGAGTTTCTCCGCAGCCACATGGCAGGATGTGCGCATATCCGCTTTTATAGTTTTGCCCGCGCTTCTTGCTGCGTTCATAGCATCCAAGCCTATGGGAGCCTATCTGCTCGGCGAGGGATACGCCAAAAGTCTCGGAGTGAATATTAAGGCGCTGCGGGTGCTGCTCGTGCTGATCACGGGCGTGCTCTCATCATGCGTTGCCGCCTTTGCCGGCCCGATATCCTTCGTGGGCATAGCGGTGCCGCATATCTCGCGCCAGCTGCTTAAGACCTCAAAACCGATACTGATGATACCGGCGTCGTTCCTCTGCGGCGCGCTGTTCTGCGTTCTCTGCGACCTTGCTGCAAGAACGCTCTTTTCACCTGCGGAACTTTCCATAAGCACCGTCACGAGTGCGATCGGCGCTCCTGTAGTGATCTGGCTGATGCTTTCAAGGAGGCGGCAGAATGAAGCCTGATAGTAAAACAGCCACCGCGAAGCTTGCGCTGGATCATCTCTCCGTAGGCTATAACGGCGTCCCGCTCATCTCCGATATCTGTCTTTCCCTTTCCAAAGGCGAGATAATGACGCTCATCGGCCCTAACGGTTCCGGGAAGACCACCATACTCAAAAGCATCACGCGCCATCTGGCCTCCATATCCGGCACCGTGTATCTCGATGAGAGGAACATGCGCCTGATAAGCGGAAAGGAGATCGCGGAAAAGCTCGCCGTGGTGCTGACGGAGCGCGTCCGTCCGGAGCTTATGAACTGCTTTGAGTTCGTGTCCGCCGGTCGCTACCCATACACAGGCACCTTCGGCACGCTCACGCCCCGCGACAGGGAGATCGTTGAAAGCGCGCTTGAAAAGGTGAACGCGCTGGATATAGCAGATAAGGATATCTCCCGCATAAGCGACGGGCAGCGCCAGCGCATCCTGCTCGCCCGGGCGATATGCCAGGAGCCGGAGGTCATAGTGCTCGATGAGCCCACTTCCTACCTCGACATCCGCCATAAGATAGAGCTGCTGGAGATACTCTCCGGCATGGCGAAAAACAGCGGCATCTCCGTTGTGATGAGCCTGCACGAGATCGATCTGGCGGAACGCATCTCAGATAAGATAGTCTGCGTGAAGGGCGACCGTATCGCCGCCTACGGAACGCCGGAGGAGATATTCTCCGATGAGACCATAAAGGAGCTCTACGGCATAAGCGCTGGATCCTTCAACGCCCTGCTCGGCAGCATAGAGCTTTCACCGCCGCAGGGTGAGATAAGGTTCTTCGTCATAGGAGGCGCCGGCAGCGGCATCCCGTATTACCGCGCGCTCCGGAAGGCGGGAGTCCCCTTTGCAGCGGGCATCCTGCCGGGGAACGACATGGATCTTTCCGTGGCGCTGCCGCTTGCGAAGACCGTTCTGCGCACGGAGCCTTTCATGCCCGCCTCTTCTGAACTGATCGATGAGGCAAAAAAGCTGATAGATTCCGCGGATACAGTAATAGACTGCGGCTGCCCGGCAGGTGAATTCAACCGCTTCAACGCTGAACTGCTGAAATATGCCTCGGAACGGGGAAAAAGGATAATAAGATCGCTCGCCGGTCTTTCGGAGGCGAAATTATGAAAGTTCCGAGGATAATGATAGCCGGGGCCTCCAGCGGCAGCGGCAAGACCACCGCCGTCTGCGCGATCCTTTCGCTTCTCAAACGCAGGGGACTGGCAGTGAAGGCCTG